>CAYMMZ010000008.1:0-25987 GCA_964391715.1 Candidatus Woesearchaeota archaeon
GATAGACTTTGACGAGAAGAAAGGTAAATGTGGTAGGATAAAATTCCTTAATAAAGATAGTTAGGGAAATTCAAAAAACTCCAATTTATTTTTAGACTTTTTTTCATTTATCATCCTTTCAACATCCAAAAAGATTTTTTTAGGAAGGGTAGTACTCCCAGATTCCAATAAATACGTTGCAAAACCAAAATCTCTCATAATTCTATGCATATCCGCCCTTTCAATATCTACCTCCGAACCATATCCTTTTTCAAAGGCTTCTTTTAATTCAGAGATATGAAAGAAACCAGACCGATGAAGCTTTACAAAATCATTCTCTGGATTAAAAGAGCAAGCAAATTCAAAATCTATAATCCCTTCGATAAAATACTCTTTACCTTTCTTTATCACAAAGATATGTCCGGGGAAAAAATCTCCATGATTAAGACAAGGTTTACCCTCATACTCTAAGAGTTCCCTATTATTAAGGATATAATCCAAATAATCTTTTAGAAATTTATCAGAAGCGATATCATAGAGCGAAGTTCTAGAGATATATCTTAGTTGATCTTTTAGATGAACACGTTTACATTTATTTATATTTGTTTTTTTTGCATCGCGGAATTTAAATGGAGAATCTTTTTCTATATATCCATTTTCTTCAATTTCTCCAAATGAATCAAATTTGATGGAATGAATGTCTTTCAGAAGTTTTCCAATTTTAACTGTAATAGAGAGTTTGTCTTCTCTCTCCAAGCTATCCCAAATAACATCTAGACTCTGTCCGGAAAACTTTTCCAAGACCATATAACCTTCTTCTTTCTTATTCTCTGGAAAATAAAATGCCAAAATTTTTGGAGCAGGAATTCGCCTTTTACGAAGAGTTTCAATAATAAACTTTTCCTTAGCTATGCTAACTGCAGGTTTAATATTGCTAGAAAATCTAATAATCAATTCTCCAGGAGCCTTATCGATTTTTACAAGATACATAAAATGAGAATAGCCCTCAGTTATTCTTTCTACATCTAAAACTTTCGCTCTAAATTCTTTCTTTATGATTCCTTTAATTTTATCTTCCATTTCCTAAAATTATTTCCTTTACTTGTGTAAGGTTTTGGACACTTTCATATCCTTCAAGAACTTCCCCATTGCGATTAACATAAATCCCTTCAGAAGGAATATTAGTGAAGAAGGTTATTTTGTCAGTTAAATCAACATCCCCCCTACTATCTCCTACAAGATAAACCTTCTTCATTGGTGTAAAAAAATCTCCAATAAAATCAATCATATCTAACATCCCATCAAGTTTTGATTCTTCTCTTGGAGAAACAGGTTCGACAGCAGAAAAATATTTCCAAAGGTCAAAATGATAGAGTTTAGTCTGGGTATCTTCCAAGGTAGACTTAGTTACCAAAGAAAGAGGAACTCCTGCAGAGGATAGGGCCTCAAGTGAAGAGATAGTATCTGGAAACAAACCTACCTCTCCAGATGCAAGAGATTCTTCCCAAGTTTTTCGCCTACAGAATTCCTCCCAAAACACTTTATAATCTACTCCCAGTTCTTCTGCGAGACTTTCCCAATCTCTTCCCTTAGAATATTCTGGAGAAACATCCACCCCCAATCTAGCATAAGTTTCACTAACATCTCTTGCCAGCTTCCCTGTAGAGTCTATCAAGGTTCCATCCAGGTCAAATATTACTCCCTTTTTGTATGTCCTTACCATAAAATAGTAACTATAATCTTTCTTATATACTTATGCCACCTTTTTTAGAGTGGCAATACTTAAATACTCTTTAGACAATCTTAATCATATGGAAGAACTAAAAGAATTAGGCCTCACAAAGAACGAATCTAAAGTTTATCAAACTCTTCTTAATCACCACAAATTAGGCTCCGGAGATACTTCAAAATTCTCAGGAGTCCCATATAGCAGAATCTATGAAGTATTAGATTCCTTAGAGCAAAAAGGAATTGTTAGGATTATTCCAGAAAAAACAAAGAAATTTGTATTATCAAACCCAGAACAATTATTAGAAATAGTAAATAAAAAGGAAGAAAATCTACAGAGAGTTAAGAATAAAATTAAAGAAATAAAAAAAGTATATGGATCCAAAGAAGAGAATCCCGTAAGCATAGGGTATGGTAAAAAAGCTTTCCATAAAATCGCAGGAGAACTAAAAGATTCAAAAAAAACATCATATGCTATCAAATGGCTCTCTGATCTCGATCCACAATTTATAGGGTCTGTAGAAAGGGGTTTAAAAGAAGGGAAAAAATACAAGGCACTTGTTCGCTATGATGAAGAAACAAAAGAAAATGTGGACGAGTGGCTCAAAGTACAACCAAATCAAAAAAAGTTTGCAAATAAAGGGGTTGCAATTGGAATAACTGACCAAGGCCAGGTGATGATTGGTCTAATAAAATCAAACACCACGCTCCTTATTAACGACAAACCTTTCGCAGATATAATGAAAAGAATGTTTTTGGAAACATATAAAAATTCGGAGAAGATAAAATAATATGGCAACAATAAAACTTTACAACACCCTCACAAGAAAAAAACAAACCTTCAAACCAATTCTCTCAGGCCAAGTTAAAATGTACACATGCGGTCCAACAGTCTACTGGTTCGCACATGTAGGAAACTTCCGCTCATATATTTTCTCAGACCTCCTAAAAAGAGTTCTCAAGTATAACAACCTAAAAGTAAAACACATAATCAACGTAACAGATGTCGGGCATCTAACAAGTGATTCAGATGAAGGAGAAGATAAACTAGAAAAAGCTGCTACAAAAGAAGGAAAGACAGCAAAAGAAATCTCCAAATTCTATCTAAAATCATTCAAAGAAGACTTCGAAAAATTAAACCTACAAGAGCCAGAACTCTGGCCAAAAGCAACAGAACATATAAAAGAACAAATAGAAATAATAAAATCTTTAGAGAAGAAAGGCTACACTTACAAAACCAGCGACGGAATTTATTTCAATACAAAAAAATTCAAGAACTATGGAAAACTCTCAAAGAAAAAAATCGAAGGCCTTGAAGCTGGAAAAAGAATCACATTAAAAGAAAAAAAGAATATAACTGATTTTGCACTATGGAAATTCTCAAGCCCCGAAGACAAAAGACAACAAGAATGGAAAAGTCCTTGGGGAGTAGGATTTCCCGGTTGGCATATTGAATGTTCAGCCATGTCTTCAAAATATCTCGGAAAACATTTCGACATTCACACAGGAGGAATTGACCACATTCCAATCCACCATGAAAATGAAATCGCACAAAGTGAAGCAGCATTCAATAAAAGCCCTTGGATAAACTTCTGGTTACACTCAGCATTCCTAGAGTCCAGAGAAGGAAAAATGAGCAAAAGCAAAGGAAAAATAAAAACAATCTCCCAATTAGAAAAAGAAGGAATAGGTCCACTAGTCTTCAAATATTTCACATATTCAGCACATTATCGAAAACCTTTAACTTGGAGCGAAGAAGCAATAAAAACAGCAGTAAACTCCTTCAACAGATTAAAAAATTTAACGTCCCAATTAAAAAAAGAAGCAACAACAAATAAAAAATATCTAAAAGAGTTTGAAAAAAGAATCAATGATGATTTAGATATGCCAGGAGCATTAGCAGTGCTTTGGAAACTCCTTCGAGATGAAAAGGCAGAAGGCAAACTAGAAACAATAAAAAAAATGGATGAGGTCCTTGGATTAGACCTTCTAAAAAAAGAAGAGATAGAAGTCCCAACAGAGATAAAAGATTTAGCGAAAGAGCGTCAAAAGGCAAGAGAAGAAAAGGATTGGAAGAGGGGTGATGAGCTCCGAGAAAAAATTGAAAAGAAAGGCTGGAAAGTTATTGATAATAAGGAAGGTTATTTATTAGAAAAGATATAAGTCAAACAATACAACCAAAGAACCACAACAACTTACTAAATTTCTCCTGTGCGAAACACTTGAGCGAAGCAAAGTGTGAAGCCTCCAAAATTCCCAGACCCATAAAAACATATAAAAACCAAACTCCCTTAATAATCAAAAAGAGATGGCAGTTCAATTTAATTATCTAGCAAAGAAAGGGTGGAAACCACGAAACGCCGACAAGGATTGGCTTATAACCTTAATAAAAGTAGAATTCTCAAAGACAGCAATTAAAGAAGCAAAAGGAAAATCCATGAGAAAACTCTTCGAAGAAGCAGCAGCTTCGGTTGCAGCAGAATCTTCAACTGGAACTTGGACAAAAGTCTTCGCAGGAAAGGACTCAGGGATCCCAATGGCAGCAAAACAAAGAGCATTAGCCTATGACTTAGATTATAAAAATCATATCTTCAAAGTAGCCTATCCAATAAAATTATTTGAACTAGACAATATTGCAGGACTTCTCGCAGGAATAGTCGGAAACATAGCAGGAATGAAAATGGTATCAGCAATGAGATTTTATGATGTCAGATTCCCAGAAAGGATGGTTAAATCTTTCCCAGGTCCAAAATATGGAATAAAGGGAGTGAGGAAACTTCTAAAGAAACCGGATGGTTGCCTAGTCTGTACAGTCCCAAAACCAAAGATTGGAAGAAGTGATGTTGAACAAAGCCATCTTGCCCATACACTTTTTACATCAGGACATGGAACTTATGATGGAATAAAAGATGATGAAAATCTAACAAGTCTTTATTTTAATAATTTTGAAAAAAGAGCAAACCTAGTCTTGAGGGAACTTAAGAAAGCCGAAAAAGAAACTGGCCACAAAAAATTCTACTTATGCAATACGACTCATTCTAACTTAGATAAAATGACAAAGCACGCAGAATTTATTAAAAAGAATGGAGGAATTTTTATGATGATGGATGTAGTCACTACAGGATTCACAGCAGTAGATACAATGAGAAGAAAGAATCTAGGGCTCGCAATTCACGCACACAGGGCAATGCATGGTTTCATCACAAGAGATAATTCTCCTGGAGTCCATGGAAAAGGAAAACTTTATGGCTTCTCTATTTCAATGATTGTCCTCGCAAAGCTATTCCGGCTTCTAGGGGTAGATTCTCTTCATGGAGGCTCACCTTTAGCGAAGATGGAAGATTATGGAGAGGCAAAATATATCCAACAAGTCCTACAAGAAAAAAACTTAAAACAACATAAAAAAATTCCCTCCCTTGGACAAAATTGGCACCACATAAAACCTGTTTGGATGACAGCTTCCGGAGGATTACATCCTGGAGATTTTGAATCGGTTCTAAAAGAGTTAGGAGAAGATATCCTTATCCAATGCGGAGGTGGACTACTCGGGCATCCCGAAGGAGTTGAGAGGGGAGTAACTGCAATCGAGGAAGCAAGAATGCTCTATGAGAAGAAAATTCCTATGAGAAAATGGGTTAAAGAAAATCCCAGGTCTGCTTTAGCAGTAGCAGTAAAGCTTTGGGGATATGGTCCAAAAATTGTTTATTAATAGATTTTAAGGTAATGTGCTAGTCCCATCAGGGAAGATTGTAAACTCATATGCAGGCAAATTATTAAACTGAGGGTCTACAACATTACTTTGAAGAAATTCAAGTGTTAAATTATCTCGTCCATTTGCAGTAATTCTATAGAATCCTGGAATAGCAGCTCCAGTAACATTACTCATAAAATCTCCCACACCATCTCCATCATAGTCATAATATTGATGTATCCAAGTGCCATCACTCCAACCATCTTGACCATACTGAACACCTCTTGTAGGTTGACCCCCATTAACATAATAAATTCCTTCTCCGATCCCACTATTATCTACCGCTTCTCCAGCAACAGCTACGTGATCATGACTCTTCGCAAATACCTGCACACCATTATCTCTCATCATTCTATGAATCTCTTCTTGTTCTCCACTAAAATTCCCACCATTTATTCCTTTATCAACTGCTAAAAGGCCTCCCCTTCCGTAATTATATAGGTCTCCAGGAGAACATCCACAATGACCTCCCACCAAGTGCTCGATAAATACTATTTTCCAAGGTTCATCAGATCTTTCAAGAACTCCTTTAAGCCAAGTCTTCTGTTCAGTTCCAAGAGTCCAAGTTTCAACTACCGGAAGATCATCATTTCCTGCCATAACATCTAAGACTATTATTCTAACCGGGCCAGATGCAAAAGTGTAGTATAAATCACTATTACTACTTCCCTCATAAACTTCTGTGGGGTCTGGGAGATGCCTAAGTCTGGCGGCCCTACTAAGGTTCCATAAATCCTTATGGTATCCGTATTTTGGAGATTCATTTCCTTGAATATAGTTACTCTCCCCTTCATGATTCCCTAAAAGGTAAAGTAAGGGTAATTTATCAGTTATCTTATCCCATTGAGATAACATAAGCTCATATCTTAGGTCTGCTTCATCCGGACTTTTAACAGAGCCAGACCCATATTGAGGAAAATTACTACATGGGGCATCGTTAGTATTATGGGTACCTGCATTATCCCCTCCGATAAACACAAAATCATAATCATCTCCATTAAGCATATTCTTCAGACTCTGGTTAAATGTTTTCATATTAAGCTTATTCTTTTTCTTATTAGGGTCGCACCATGATTTCAATACCTTATTTACAATATGAGAATCCGTAGCATAAGCAAATTTAACCGTCTCATCATATCCTTTCTTCAATGTCTTAAAAGTATGACTTTCTCTGGACCCGAATTCAGATTCATTAGTTGCCTTACAACGGACTCGATATTCATACTCCTTCCCTGCCTTAAGACCTTTATCCAACTCAAAAGTAAAATGGCCAGGACCAGAAGAGGATTGAGTCTCGGTCCTCTCCTTAAAAGGCTTTTTTAAAGTTCCATACTCTACATAAACATCTGCAGCTTCTCCAGATTTCATTTTCAACTGAACACTATTATATGTGGGATTTGTTAAAATCTCTTCATTTAGAAAGTTAATTTTACAATCTACCGGAACAACATCTCTTCCTCCATTTGCAGGGCCAGTTTGATTAAAAACTGTAGCACCACTAATCATGGAAGCAATTGAGAGGACAATCAAACTAAGAAGGACAATTCCCCCTTTATTCCGTTTTTTTCTCCTAACCATCAAAAACAAAAGAATTCATTCTTTTTAAGGTTTTATCTTATATAGATAACCCTTTAAACAAGAACATTATCTAATCTCATGAGAGAACTCTTATATTATTCAAGAAATGCAGTTACTGCAGGGAATCTGATAAAAGAAGATTTGAAAAAAGCTGGAAGAATGGATATAATTTGTAATGTGATCATTTCAACTTTTTTTATCTCAAATAAAATGAGAGAAGATATAAAACTTCACCTAATCTTTGACGGAGGACCAAACAATCCAAGACACCTAGTTCTCGAATCAAATGAGAATATGCCAATTTCAAAAAAGAATGTTGCAGGACTAATTAAAAGAATGCTATATAAATCTCCAGATAAGGAAGGCCTAAAAGAGATTTTCCCCGGAGCTTTAATAGAAAAGAAAGGTTTTGAGAAGTTAGTAAAAGAATTAGACGATAACGGAAAAGATGTCCTTCTCCTTGATAGGAAAGGTAATGATATTAGAGAAACAAACTTAGAAAAAAACCCTGTGTTCATAATCGGAGACCATGAAGGTTTCCCTCAAGACAAAAAGAAATTCCTAAAAAAAATCGATAAGGTCTCAGTTAGCCCAAAAGTTATATTCGCAAGCCAAGTGATTACTATAGTCCATAATGAACTTGATAGGAAATTATAAAAAAAGACCCCTCTTATAAAAAACATGAAAAAAGCAGCAAAATTTATTGTTAAAGGAACTGTTCAAGGAGTTTTCTTTAGGCAATTTGTAAAAGAACATGCAGATAAACTAAGGCTCAACGGATTTGTAAGAAATCTAACAAAAGGAGACTGCGAGATTATAGTGGAGGGAGAATCTGAATCTATTGAGAGGTTGTCAAACTTTGTAAGAAAAGGTCCAGAACACTCCCAGATAAGGCAAGTTCAAATTGAGGAAAGAAAATGGTCTGGAGAATTCAAAGACTTCAAAATTCTAAGGTTCTAGTCCCTAAAATTTTATAAACAACTATTCATTAGATAAGCAATGGCAGAATCTAGAGGAAGAGAAAAACAAATCATTCAAGAAAGAATAAAGAAGATAGAGAATTTGAGAAAGGAAGGAATAAACCCTTACCCGAATAAATTTGAATTAATGGATTTAAGAACCCATTCAATTAATATTAAAGAAGAATTCACAGCTCTAAAGAACGGAGAAAACTCAAGGACCAAAAAAGTTATTGCAGGGAGAGTTACAATAAAAAGAAGTTTTGGAAAATTATCATTTCTAAATATTCAAGATTTGAAAGGGACAATTCAGACAACTATCCAAAAGGGAGAGTGTCCAGAAGAAGTAATTAAAACTTTCAAAAAAATCGATGCAGGAGACATTATAGGTGTAAAAGGTACAGTAACAAAAACTAAGACTGGAGAGATATCCTTATTAGCTCAAGAAATTTTTATCCTAACAAAATCTATTCTTCCATTACCTGACAAACATAAAGGATTAAAAGACGAAGAAGAAAGATTACGAAAAAGATATTTAGATATAATCATGAATTCTGAGGTCAAGGAACTTTTCCTAAAGAAGCAAAAATTCTGGCAAGCTGTTCGAAATTTTTTACAAGAAGAAGGATTCTTAGAGGTTGAAACTCCAATTCTTGAAGCTTCTGCAGGGGGCGCCGCAGCAACACCTTTTGAAACACACCACAATGCACTCGACACAGACGTTTTCCTAAGAATTTCTATGGGGGAATTATGGCAAAAAAAATTACTCGTTGCAGGATATGAAAAAACTTTCGAGATAGGAAGACAATTCAGAAACGAAGGAATGGATTCAGAACACCTACAAGATTATTCTCAAATGGAATTTTATTGGGGGTACGCAAGTTTTGAAGATGGGATGAAGTTAGTAGAGAAGATGTATAAAGCAATAGCAATAACCACCCTTGGGAAATTAGAATTTAAGGCAGGAGAACATATAGTTGATATGGGAAAGAAATGGAAAAGATACGATTTTGAAACTTTAATCAAAGAAAAAACAGGAATTGGAATTTATGAAGCATCCAAAGAAGATATCATGAAAAAACTAGACCAACTTAAAATGGAATATGATCCTAAAGTAGACAAATGGAGATTAGTAGACCTCTTATGGAAATATTGCAGAAAAAGTTTAAGTGGGCCAGGGTTTCTTGTGGGGCAACCAGTAGAACTAACCCCTCTCGCAAAAAGGTCAACTAAAGATCCAAGAAAAGTAGAACAATTCCAAGTAATTCTTGGAGGAAGTGAAGTTGGAAATGGCTATAGTGAATTAAACGATCCTATAGACCAAGAAAACAGATTCAATGAACAAAGAGAATTAAAAGAAGCAGGAGATTCAGAGGCACATGACCACGACGAAACTTTTGTGGAAGCACTAAAATATGGGATGCCTCCTGCATGTGGATTCGGATTCAGCGAAAGACTTTTTTCATTCATGATGAATCGGCCGATAAGAGAATGTGTAGCTTTCCCGCTAATGAAACCTGAAGCTACATCTGCTAAAGATAAAAAACCAAAAAAGAAAAAATAATTTCTAATTATCTATAACCCCACCACACAAATTTTTATAACTTCTAAGATATCTTATTATACATGGAAGTCAAAACTCCCGAAAAAGAATCAGAACATACATCAGAATATATCCCAGAGATTAGAGAAGATGGAACTCTTAGATTAAAAGAAAGAGTTAGGGTAGAACGTGGAAAAAAGGGGAAGAGTGAAGGAAATCAATTCGAAGTTCGTGTAAGAAAAGACCTAGAAGAAAAAGGGTGGATAATTGCTAAGTGGCCAAGTAATGTAGATTTAGAAAATAATAAAATTGTTCCAGCAAAAAAGAAATGGAGGTTTAATGGAAGAACCATGGTCCCCTCCTCCGAAGGGACAGGATTTCCAGACTTTATTGCATTTCAAGAAATGAGTGAGGGAAGGTACAAAATTATAGGTGTAGAGTCAAAGATAAATAGTTCATTAAGTAAAGAAGAAAAACTGAAGTGCGAATGGTACCTTAAGAACAAGATATTCACAGATATGCTATTAGCGGGAAAAAAGAAAGAAAAGAACAGAATCAGGGTAGAATACACTTATCTAAAAGAAATATTGGAGAGGATGAGATGAAATTTAAACAAAAGATATATAAATAAAAGAAACCTAAAACAGCAATGAGGGAGAAACGAAAAAAATCTATCTTAATCATCCTTCTGGTAGTCATCATATCCCTTGCTACAATTTATACCCTAGAATCAACAGCGATTATCCCTCAAAATTCCCCATCAACCTCAATAACAAGGGATTCACAAAGAGAACTTCCGACTATTCCTGGGATAAATAAGAGGGTACTAGAAGAAGAACATTCAATACCTCTTCAAAAATCTCCAGTAATAACGCCTCCCACAACAGAAAAAGGGATATCCAGAGCAGCCCCAGCAGTAGCATATCATGATTCAGATAGTTATCTATTAAAATTCATACAATGTGAAAGTTTAGATTGTAGTAGGTTTAAGAGCCCAGTAATCTTAGATACGGGTGTATATGATTATGGATTTGTTTCAATGAAATATGGGGTAGACGGTTTTCCAATTATAGCCTATGGAAAAGGAGATTACTTTGCAGGAGGTTCTCAAAGAGAATTGAGAGTAGTCCATTGCACATCAATAGACTGCTCAACATTCAACCCCCCAATAACATTAGAGTCCTCCACAAATAATCTTGGGTGGTTTACAGATATATCTCTTGCAGTGGGTGTAGACGAATTCCCCATTATATCTTATCAAGAAAGGAGTACAGCTAATTTAAAAGTAGTCCATTGCACATCAATAGACTGCTCAACATTCAACCCCCCAACAACCCTAGATGCTAATATATACACTGGGCAGTTTACATCCATCACAATAGGTGCAGACAACTTTCCAATAATTTCATACTTCCAAAGCAGTTCATGGGATTTAAAAGTAGTCCATTGCACCTCAATAGACTGCTCAACTTCCGACGCCCCCATATATCTTGACACTATGGGGAAAGTTGGAGTCCATACCTCAATCACAATCGGCTCCGACAACCTCCCCATAATCTCCTATGGCGATCGTACGGCCAATACACTAAAAGTAGCCCATTGCACCTCCCTCGACTGCTCAACTTCAGACATTACCACTCTTGATCAGCTAAGTGATTGGTGGAGTGCTGAAACATCAATCACAATCGGCTCCGACAACCTCCCCATAATCTCCTACAAGTGGTTTAAATTCAATCCACCATTCTACGAGATGTTAAAAGCAGTCCACTGCACATCCCAAGACTGCTCAACCTTCGACACCCCAATAATTGTAGATCCGGACGATTGGAGCGGATATTATTCTTCAATCACAATCGGCTCCGACAACCTCCCAATAATCTTTCATGTAGATGGTGGGTTGGATGATAATCTCCAAGCAGTCCACTGCACATCCCAAGACTGCTCAACCACCAATCCAAAAGTTATTTTAGATAATCCTGTTGGTTATCTTTATTCCATCCTATCTGGCTCATCTCCATAAAACAAAACCACATAAATCCTTAAATATTTCTCAACCATTCCAAAAAAATGAGACAAACACTAATCCCAATCCTTCTAATCCTCCTCTTCTCAATAACCTCGGCCCAAGCCCTACAAACAAACTTCAACTGCCCAGAAAGCGTAGAACTAAATCAAGAATTCACATGCAACTTAGATATTTCGGAGGCAGAAGGAATTTGGGATGTAAAAGTAGAAATTTTAAATGAAGGCTCAAATACTGCAAAAATCTATAATGTTGTCGAACAAAAATGGAAATCTGCATATTATTACTTGAAAGGATTCATATCTAAAGGAGAAACAAAAGAAATAAAATTAAAAATTGAGTCAACTGGAAATTTCCAAGGAACATTAAAACTAAGACAAAACACAAAAAAAGAAACATCAAATTTTCAAATAAATGTAGGAGATTCACAAGAAAACACCGAAGAGCAAGATGAAGAAGAAGAAAAAATTGAAGACTCACAAGGGACGCCACTACAAATAGAAGAAGAACCTAAAATGATAGAACAAACACAAAAACAGACAATCTCCTTAAATGGGAATACAATTAACTCTCCCGATAATGAACTAATCTACAAATCCAAGAGTCAAAAAGCTCTAGATTATGCACCTTACGCGTTTTCAATATTCTTAATAATCATAATCTCAATTTTGCTCTGGGACAAGTTTTAGATAAGTTTTAAAAAAGGTGTCGGTCTCTAAAAAGGATGGTAAGAGCAATTATGATTGTAGAAATGGCAGGTCGTCCGGCAGAGCATGTAAAAGAAGCTCTCTCCAAACATGTAAGTGTTCTAGACAAATTAAGCGATATAGAAGTCCATACAATAAAGATAAGTGAGCCAAGAGAATTAGAGCTACCAGAAGGCTCCAAACAAACAGAAACAATGTTTACCTGCTTTGCAGAAGTAGATTTTGAAACAGAGTCTTTCTCAAGGATGAGCCAAGTAATGTTTGACTTTATGCCGTCTTCAGTAGAAGTAATTGAGCCTTCGAAAGTCAACTTAGAAGCAACAGAAGCAACAGAGTTATTGAACAACCTTTCAGGGAGGCTTCACAGGTATGATGAAGTAGCAAGAATGGCACAATTCAAAGTTCAACAATTAGAAGCTCAGCTTAAACTAGCACAAGAATCAATTCTAGAAAAAGATTCAAAAGAAGTAAAGAAATCTAAGAAAGCCCCAAAGAAAAAAACAGCCAAGAAGAAGCCAAAAAAGAAAAAGTAGTCAGCCCCTCCCCAATTCACCCTTAACTCTCTTCGTATCACCGTTCCCTTTAATCCTCTCCGCATAATTATCCGAGCTTTCTTTCAACTTTTCTTCAGGTTTACTTGGAGCAACCTTTCGAGATTTCTTATAAATCAAATATCCTATAACTCCAAGGATGACAAAAATAAGCAAGCCAAAGAACCAACTAAATCTCTCACTCTCCTCTCCAGATTCAACTTCAACACAACTTCCAAGACAACAATAAACTCCCCCCTTGGTAATAGAGGCGTCCCCTTCACAAGTCTCTGCAGAAGTACAAATTGAACCCTCTTTTTCAGAACAAGTCTCTGAGGATATTTCAAAATCTTCTTCTACACTTCCAACAGGCAAAACAAAAATATCTAAAGGGACTCTAAAAGAATTTCTAAAACCACTTTGGGAATAATCTATCTTTAGTTCATCTTGAAAATAACCAAGTCTTTCTGGGGAGAACTTCAATGTTAAATTAACATTCCCTCTTCCCTGAATAGTATCAAATTCTTCAATCTCTAAAAATTCTAATCCAGAAGAAAAAGTCATATTTGTAATCTCTCCATCTCCAAAATTAAATAATTCAATAATTTCCAAACCTTCAGCTTCAAGAACCAAATTAACAAGGAGTGAAACAGGATTTGATTTCAAATCTAAATCTTCTTCAATATAAAAAGATTCATTCGCAGGAGGGTATATCACAGGAATAGAAAAATCTCTGTAAGAAGAAATATTAAAATAAGAAAAAACCTCTTCTGGCAAAAACTCAATTTCTTTTGAACCAAAAGCGGGAAGGGTAATCTCTCCGCCAGAATAAGAAACATTCAACGGATAACTCTCAGAATTAATCAACTTTATATTCGGAGTATCTAATGAAAAAATATATCCTGGCTTAATAGATAAGATTTGATAAGAGGTCTCATTAGTATCTTCATTTTTCAAAAGATTTTTCACAATACTAATGTTTTTCACAATTTTAGCAGATTTTAACTCTTCAGATTCCTTGTAAAGAATATCTGAAATCTCAAATGTGTAATTCCCCTCATTGATTGCATAAGCATAAAAATAATGAACTCCTTCGTAAAACTTCACGTCAAATTCAAAAAATACTTCTTTTCTTCCATCCAAGAATTTTATATCAGATTTAGAAATTTCTTCAATGAACTTTCCAGAAGTCTCAATCGTAGCAAAGATAGTCTCCCCAGGTTGAATATTTTCCTGTTGTAATGTAAGTGAAGGCTCAGCCAATGTAAAAGAAATAAAAAAAACAGCTATAAACATAATCCACCTCATAAGAAACTGAGAAAAAACAGATTAATAAAGTTTACCGAGTAAAAATATTTAGGAGTTATCTAGACATCTCTTTCAATTTGTTAAATGTATCTGCAAGAGGGTCTTTTCTTCGAGGCAAAGGTCTTCTTTGGGCCGCAGGAGCTCTTAAAGGAGGACCAACTCTCCTTACAGGAGGAAATCCAGGTCTACTAGGGGGTCCTCTAGGTCCAGGACCTTTTGGAGCCATTCCAGAACCGCCTTTTCCCTTCTTAAATTTAGACCTAAACTTAAACCATTCCATCTTCAATCGGTCTCGAAGAACCCACCCAAGAATCCCCATCACAACAATAATCAACCCAGTCATAATCCAAACAAATCCAAGACCACCTTTTTTGGTAGGTTGGGGTTTACAACAAACTTGAGAACTCCCACTATCGCAAGAATAACTAGCTTCTTCCTGAGAGTCTGAACAACTACTTCTACAAGAATAAAAATTAGACTCGCATTCATTATCATCTTCTGGGACTTCACATTTTCCTGTACAACAAGCAGACTCATCCAAAGAATTTCTTTCATTTCCAACACAAACTTCCTCTCCACTACAAACCTCTCCAGAATACTCATTACAAGTCTTTAAGTCCTCAGTCTCACAGCAAACAGTTGAAGGAGAAGGACAGAAATAATTATTTAATTTATCTCCAGTAGAACATTCAGAATTTGGCACACAAAAAAAGTCAGCAGAAGCACAAGTAGTAGTTCCCCCTCCACTTGATTGCCCAGCACGTGTAGTCAATGCCCATAAAACCATCGCAGTATCTCGAACAGAATTCTGCCAACATCCATTTGTCGGCTGAGAAAAAAGTAACCAGTCTTTAGAATCTTTAATCTGACTTGCAGTAGAGCCTTCCAAACTAATTAAAGCAAGAGAAGTGTCATAGAACCGATTATACGCAGTATTATCTGCCTCCCAATAATCCCCAAGTTTTCGTTCCTCCATCAATTGAGCGGCATAATCTTGATAGTTAGTAATCATGTAAATAAATGCTTCAGGGAGGTACCTCTTTTGAGTATCCGATAATGCAACTAAGTAAGGGATATATTCTCCAACGTCATGTCCAGTTTTAAGCAAGGCAACAGCAGCCCAAGCAGTAGACTCATAATCACAAGAAGAACTCCCAAAACATTTCGAAACTACATTAATTGTATTTGATTCATAGGCAGGAGAAGAATCTGTCCCCTCTAAAACATATATGGTCGGAGAATTTTTATTTTTATAAAGTAATGAGGTTATAAAATCTTCCTCGCATTGAACCTTAATATCTTCATTATAGCAATCTGGAGAAACTTGGAACCAAAAATTAGATTGAGCCCGACTCAAACACTCTCCAGCATCCCTATCTATTTTTTTATTTTCATTAATAGTGACCACATGACTCTCAGACCGATAGTTGATATTACACTTAGTTTTAGTTTCAGAATCTTGTTGCAAATACCAAATTAAATCTGTAGGAGTTCTTTCTTGGCTGATTATCCACTCTTCCGAAGCAGTGGTGTCCACTCCGGCATGTTTCAATGCAAGGACTGCTAATGCAGTGTCTTTAACATTTCCCCAATTATCTTCAGATTCTCTGGATTGTAACTCGGAAACACAAGAATCAAAAACATTATCTGGAGTTGCAAGAATTGTATAGGCAAGCTCAGGGTTAGTGAGTCCTGTGCAATCTCCTACCTTATCCTCAAGGCATTGAAACCCCTTCTCAATTTTATCATTATCAGAATCTCCTCCAGAATCTCCATTCCCTCCAGAAGTATCATTCGTGTGATTAGCCGCAAGAACTAATGGAGAAAAAGATAAAACTAACAAGAATAAAAACACAAACACACCTACTTTTTTCATAACAACTTAAGAGTTTATTTCTTTAAAAATGTGTTGATAATATTAAGCAACACGACTTCCAAACCTTTCTCTTAACATATCTACCTCACTCGCATTAATTTTAAAATTCTAGATTCAGACAAGACTATTCCTTCCATTCACCATTCTTCTGACCCTTCGCTCTCATCGCCATCCTTATGGTATAATTAATAGGATTCTTCATTCCAGGTTCTGGAGGACTCTTTATCCCAAACTCTTTGTAAATTGGTTTATCATAATTTGGAGGCATCCTTTTATTTTTCACATGCCAAAGAATCTGGGATTTAATATATCCTGCTTTTAATGGGTGATAGTTCTTCTTATTCCATTCATTAATTTTCTCTTCAATAAAACCTTGCGGAAATTCCAAACTCGTAAAAAAAGAAAGAACTAAGGAAAGCGCCCTCTTTCGTCCATCTGCCTTTATCCCCTCAAGAATATTTTTAATCACCGGAGGATACATTTCTTCAGTAATTACAAGCCCTTTCAAATCAAGCTCAGCCCCATCGTACTTCTTCGCTACCTCTTTTGGAGCATTCTCTCTCCCCCAGTCAAGAGCTTCTGCAAGAAGTTCACGAGCTTCTCCAGGAACACAATCTCTAATAAAAGGCTTCAGAGTTTTCAATTTCAAAACATCTGCATCCGTTGGCTTAAAGTCTTCAATATCCTCCTTGCCAATTACAATTGAAGCAAAAGAAGTTTTCTCATGAAGAGAATAGGGTGCTCTAAATAAATGCCGAGAAGAAACAAGAACAATATCAACAGCATCCTCCGTGGATTTAATCGTGTCTTCCATCTTAAACTCTATCTTCGCCTCCCTCAAAACCCCCCCATAAGAACTAGCTCTAGCTTCAATATTCGCAGTATTAAGCTTACAACCTTCACAAAAGTCTATCTCCCTCTCCGAGACCCTATCCATCTTCCCATAACAATTAGAACAAACCATTCCCTTCCGATTAGATTTCATACTCTCTAATTCCCCCTTACATCTAACCTTATCTTGACAAACATATTTCCCAATTCTCTTTTTCTCAGTAGGCTTCCCACACTGTGGACAAAGACTCTCCGAAACCAACTCCCCCTTTTCCTCTAACTTCTCACGACTAGTCAACTTCAAAATCTCATCATTCATAGGACCTCTAATTCTATCAAAGAGATATCCTGCAATCATCCTAGGCCATTCAGGAAACATGTCACTTGTTTTTTCTCCATGAACTTCCTTTGGAAAAGCTTTAAACGGGACTATAATATGAAAACCCTTTGAGCCAGAAAATTTAATCCCATAATTTCGAATCCCATGGCGCTCAAGTTCCGCAATCAAAAGTCGAGCTGCAATCTTTCCGTAATCCAAAAAAGGAGAATCAATATCTATCAAAAAATCCCATCCAGTCCGAATCTCGTTATATTGTCCTTGCGTCATATCAGTATTTATGTCTAAAGGATTCCCCCACAATTCCTCAGAACAATGAAAAGAAGTGGCCCCCTGCCGAGCAGAGTTTAAAATATCGGTTGAATAATCAAAACAATCCGGTCGCTTACCCCAATATTCATAATTAAAACTCGCAACAGATTCTCGATGCTTACAAAAAGAGAATATAGCCTCCTGGACATCCTTTCTAGAATAGTAAGATAATGCCAAAACTTGCGTTTTACTTAGAGGTTTTTTTTTAAAATTTTCCATGCCTTACAGAAAGGCTTTTTCTTAATAAATTAACCTATGGTGCAGAAGATGAATGAACTTTATCTTAAAAGTTTGTCTAGATTAAAGAAGTAGCTAGGGAGAATGGTCAAGGAACCTATTCTTAACATGCATCCTTCTTGCCTTCTCTTCTTGCCTGTCTCTAACTTTTACTGCCCAACCAACATTCCCTAATGAGAGATATGCAACAAGGAGAGATAATGCACCTGCCTTACGATAATTAACATGCTCTCCAGATGCTTCAACATATCTTTGATCAAAATGACTCAACAATTCAGGAGGACCTTCATTTCCCTCAATAACATTATGAACTACCTCCCACGCTCCAAATCCTTCCTCTGAACTAGGATTCATATTTCCGGCAATAGAAACCTGATACAACGATTCAATCGTTTCCTCAGGAGATTCCATTGCAGAAGCCCGTATAGATTCTAAGGAGTACCCACTTTCTTCAAGATGTTTTGAAACCATCTCCAAATCCGCTCCCGTAGAGGGCCTACGATTATCCATAAAATTAAGGAGAAATAATCCTATTTAAATATTATTGTAGTATAGACTTTTCTCTATTATCTTATTTTCAAATCCTAAGCCGGACAAAACCATCCAAAATCAACATACTCCCAAATCCCCTCTCTCAAGCGACCTTCTCGGCGAAGCCAGATGTTCGTGATTAGCCACCAAAATTCTAAATCAAAAGATTTATAAAGGTATATCAATTGATATAACTATGAAAAAAAAGGGTGGTGCCCAAGGAGACTATCGGGATGAAGAGTGAAGCTAGAAACGATGGAAAAGAAAACTCTTGCAAGGTCTCCAAGGCTGGACACTGTCCTGATGGTAGAAGGATTCATAAAAGAAAGAGATGGAGAATACAAAAAAAAACAACTATGGGAGAAATTACCTAAAAAGATGATGTACCAAACATATAGTGTGATAATAGATTATTTATTAATCTCCGGAAAGATTTCTGTAGATAGTGAAGGAAAAATTGGATGGATTTTCTATCCGGAAGAAGCGAAGAAAAGACTTGAAAAAGCCCATCTAGTATGGAAGGGAAGGGCTAAAAAATGAATAAACCTTCAGAAGTTCAATTTGCAGATGAAAAGGTAAAGAAAACTTATGAAGAGGTTGAAGAAGAACCATTAAAGAAACAATTAGAAAGGGCATTAAACGATATTGACAAGGATCCTTTCTGTGGAATCCAAATCCCAAAGAGATTAATCCCAAAAGAATATATTCAAAAATACGATATTAAGAATATATGGAAATATAATCTCCCCGGAGCATGGAGATTAATTTATTCAATAGAGGGCGGAGAAGCAGTGATTATAACAATTATTCTAGATTGGATGGACCACAAAACATATGACAAGAAATTCAAATATTAATCAAAACAAAACCACAACAATCTTTAAATAAGAATACAAATTCTCTCAATATATGATACTAAAACTAGATAATCCAAAGATTCTAAGTGACGCAATTTCCGTAATCTCCGAAATCGTAACAGATGTTAGGATAAAACTCTTAGAAGATGGTATGTCAATTGTAGCAGTAGACCCAGCAAATGTTGCACTGATAATTTTTAAACTTCCAAAAGAAAGTTTTTCCCAGTATGAGGCGGGAAACGAGGTTTGGGGAGTAAACTTAGCAGATTTAAAAAAAATCCTAAAGAGGGCTTCAGCTTCTTCAAGCGTAGTATTCGAACAAGAAGACAACAAGCTAAAAATCACAATCTTCGACAAAGTAAAAAGAATGTTCACCCTCTCTTTAATTGAGGTAGAAACAGAAGACAAAGATGTCCCAGATTTGAATTTCGCATGCAAAGTTGAAATGGATTCCACAAGTTTCTCTCAAGCAATTGAAGACACAATGATTGTAGCAGATTCATGCGCATTAATGGCAGGAGAAGGATTTTTCATGGTAGAAGGACAGGGGAGCCTAAACTCCGCAAGAGCAGAATTTTCAGGTGATGAAGTAAAGATTCAAGGAATTGGGAAATCAAAATACTCTCTCGAATATCTAATGAAATTCATCAAAGCATCAAAAATCTCAAGTGATGTAGTAATAAATTTCTCAGATGATTATCCTCTTCGACTCGACTTCCCAGGTGAAAAAATGGGAATAGGTTTCATCTTAGCTCCAAGAGTAGAGAATAATTAGTTTTTACAACCCAACATTTATATACTAAATTTCATAATAATATTCATAGGAAATTTACTATGAATATTCATAATTCTAAAACCCCAAAAATCCTTCAGATAATCAAAAAAGAAAAGATAGTCACAAGCTCTGAAATCGCAGAAAAATTAAACATTTCTTGGAATACTGCCGAAAAATATCTCTTAGAATTAGTAATAGAAGGAAAAATTTCCAAAATAAAAAAAGCAGGAGTAAATTTATGGATTCTAAATTAAACTCAAAGGCACAAGTAACAATTTTCATAATCATTGGAGTAGTAATCGTTGGCTCAATCCTTGCAGTATTTCTTCTAAGAAACAATTTAGAAATTGAAGCTCCAACAAAAGCAGGACCACAACAATTCATCAGAAGTTGTATAGAGGATTCAATAGAGGACTCAATCTCAAAAATATTAGATGGTGGCGGAAAAATCTCGCCTGAACAAACTATTCAATACAAGGATGAAAACTACCACTATCTATGCTATCAGGCAGACCCATATCTTGGATGCTACAACCTAAACCCACTTCTAGAAAAAAGTATAGAAGAAGAAATTGAAACTGACACAAAAGAATTAGTCCAAGAATGCTTTGAATTACTAAAAGAAGATTTTTCCGACAAGGGATATTTTGTAAAAGAAGGCAAAACAGAATATTCAATAGATTTACTTCCAGGAATTGTAGAAATAAATCTAAAAAAGAAAATTGACATCTCAAGGGAGAACACCGCACAATCATTTGAAAATTTCAACAATCAGATAATCTCTCCCCTCTACGAATTAGTAGGAATCACAAGAAAGATTGTAAACGACGAATCAGAATATTGCAGTTTCGATTATGTCCAATATATGTCGCTATATCCAGAGAGGAGTATTCGAAAAATTAGTTACATCGACAGCAAAATCTATTACGTCCTAGATAGAGATTCGGGAGAAGAATTCAGATTCGCAATAAGGGGGTGTGCTTCCAAAGCAGCATAATGGATAAAAAATTTAATCTAATATTTATTGCATTGGTAATACTCTTAGGAGTATTTGTCTCTCAAGAAATAAATCTAGTCTCGGCAGAAGCAACAGGGTGTTGCGAAGTAGACCTAAATGGAGTGCAATGTTCAACAACAACAGAAACTAATTGCGCACAAGATTCAAATTTTGCAGAAAACACTCAGTGCGAGGCTACATCTTTTTGCCAAAGCGGTTGTTGTTATGATGACGATTCAGGAATTTATGACAAAAATGTTCTACAATCAAGTTGCACTCTAGATTGGGACCCAGATCCAAGTTGTAATCTTCCAGGAGCAGATAATGGTTGTTGCGTCCTCGGTAGCTCAACCATTTATGAAACGCAAGGTCAATGTGCAGTTGATACAACACAGAGAGGATACGAAGAAATAGACTGGAGAACAGACCTTGATGAGCAACAATGTGTAACCTTATCTCAATCCCAAGATGAAGGGGCATGCGTCCTTAGCGAAGGAAATTGCAAACTAACTACCGGCCAAGACTGCATTGACATTGGAGGACAATTTAGCGTTGGAAATTTATGCACTGCAACTTCTCTAAACACTCTCTGTGAAAAAACTACTCAAACAAAATGTATTGACGGAGAATATGGAGTGTATTTTGTAGACTCTTGTGGAAACAAAGCAAACATTTATGATTCAAATAAAGCAGAAATTCAAAGTTATTGGGAAAAAATAATCGAACCTGAAAATTCTTGTGGAGCAAGTGCAACTGACGGAAACTCCAACTCAAAAGATTGCGGAAATTGTAACATCTTCCAAGGAGGACTCTGTTCTTCAGCAGCAGCCGATAATTTCAATCCAGATTCAGGAGACTTTTATTGTAAGGAAGTCTCCTGCACTTTCAAAGGACAAAAATACGAAAACGGAGAATCATGGTGCGAATATGACGGGGCAATCGGAGACAGCAACGATGTCCCAGGCTCAAGGCATTGGAAATATGTATGCAATCAAGGAAATGTAGATATAGATCCTTGCAGAGATGCCAGAGAAGAAATTTGTGTACAATCAAATACCGAATTAAACGGGTCCGCAGTTTTCAGAAATGCAGAGTGTCTAACAAACAACTGGAATTCTTGTTTGGAAATAAACACAAAAACAAAAGACCCAAAAAAATTAGTAGAACTATGCGAAGAAGAAATTAATTGCAGAGTAGACGAAGTATATCTTGGAGACCCATCAAACTCTTTCAGATTTAGAACCTGCGTCCCCCAATATCCTGCAGGATATGATTTCAAAGAACCAGAAGAACAGAAAAAATCGGCAAACCTATGTAAACAAGCAAGTAGGACTTGCAAGGTTGTAAGAAAAAAAAATATTTTTGGGAAGTGTAAAGTTAAAGATAATGACGAATGTCTGAATGGAGTTTTTGCAAAAGAGATGAATGAATTATGCAGAAGTCTTGGAGATTGCGGAGGTGAAGTAAACCTTAATGGAGATTTTGTATCAAACTACTTAGTAAAAAATTCTCCAAAACTTAGTCAAAATTGGATAAGCCAACTAAAAGATTTATCAAATCCAGTTAATGGACAGTCCGCAGTCCTTGCAGATTATTCAGATTACTTAGAATTAATAGGGATAACCAAATGGGATTTCAGGTATAGTGCAACAACAGCAGGATACACAAACAAATTATTTTCAAAGAATATAGACAAAGAATATGGGCGAAAATGGTATGGGAATGATAATTCAAAGGGTTTTTGGGACAAGATATGGGGAAGCTGTAGCTCAAGATATGTAGAATACACTTGCAACGCATGGCAACCCCCAAAAGGTGGAGACGCTTGTGAAGTATGCAATGGCGACCCATTAAAACCCTGTTCAAAATATCGCTGTGAAAGCTTTGGTGCAACATGCGAACTAGCAAATATTGGAACAGGAAATGAATTATGCTATGATGCAGGAACCGATGATGTAAATCCCCCAATTCTAAGCCCACAAATAGGCTACATCTCAGCGACAGAAAAATATTCAGATATCACAAACAAAGGATTTAGCATAACAGATTCAAACGGAGGATGCTTAGATGCTTACACTCCAATCCTATTCGGGGTAACAACAGATGAAGTATCTAATTGTAGATATGATACAGAAATGAAAGACTTCGAAGACATGTATTATGACATGTCAGATGGACTCTCTCTTTACAACCACTCTCCACATTCAATACCCTTCTACCTGCCAGACCCAAGCCACGGAGAAAGCCAAGGTCTAAACTGGACAGGAGAATTAGACCTTTATGTAAAATGCCAAGATGGAAATGGCAATGAAAATACAAACCCAGATTTCTACAATATTAAGATGTGTGTTAAGCAAGGACCAGACGAAACTCCACCACTAATTACTGCAACCTCTCCAGAGTCAGGCTCTCTCATAAGTTTTGATTCAACTTCTGAAGATATCCAGATAGTCACAAACGAATTTTCAACTTGTAGGTGGGCAGACACAGACATGGACTATTCTGTTATGCCAAATCAAATGACTTGCGATGACGAATTCGCAGCCCCTTCTGACCCATTCGGATATGTATGCACCACAACATTGCCAATAACAAACCCATCTACAACAAAATATGTCCGTTGTTCAGACCAACCATGGTTTGAAGGAACCTCTAACGAAAGTCTGAGGAATCCAATGACAGAAGGATTCTCCATCTCCTTAAACAAACCAGACCAAAAAATAGAAATTGACGAAATCCTCCCATCAGAAGACTTCGAAGTCCCAACAGATGTAGCTTCTACAAATTTACAAGTCACAACTTCAAACGGAGGAAATAACCATATCTGTTCATATTCTTTCTCAGACCAATACACAAACCTAGTCCAATTTTTTGAAACAGGGGGAAACACTCACAATCAGGTCCTAAATCTCCAAGCAGACACACATGAAATCTTCGTAGAATGTACTGATGAGACAGGAGATACTGCAAGAGGAAGTACGGAGTTTGAAATAATCAAAGACACAAATGTTCCACAAGTAGCAAGAATCTGGCAAGACTCAGGAGATATAATTTTCTTAACCTCCGAACCAGCAGACTGCAGATATTCAGAAACCACCTGTAACTTCAAATGGGAAAATGCAACTAAGGCCGGAACAGACGAAAGACATGTGATAAACGCAGTCCAAGGAAGAGCATACCACATAAAATGCCGAGACGAATTCGGAAACGGCCCATCCAGTTGCTCTGCAAGGATTATTGCATCATAGAATTTATAAACAGCCCCTCCTTAATATAAATATGAAAAAAAGAGGACTCACAGCCCCGCCTAAATCTATTAAAGGCGTTCGAGCACAAGTAACAATCTTCATAATAATCGGAATCTTATTAGTCTCTGCAATTCTAACATATTTCTTATGGGCAAAACCCACATTCATCACTGAAAAAAGTGGCTCACTCGGTCTAGAAAATTGTGTAGAAGACGCGCTAGAACAAGGAATCGAACAATTAGGCCCAACAGCAGGATTCATAGAACCAGAATTCACTTACATGCACCAAGGAGAAGAAGTCCAATATCTTTGTTATACAAGCGAATACTATATCCCCTGCACTATACAAAAATCACTTCTGGTAAAACATTTCGAAGACCAACTAAACAATTTATTATTTGAAAAAATAAATACTTGTTATGCAAATTCTATAAGTAGCTTAGTATCTCAAGGCTATGAAGTAATCCCAGGCGAAGTAACTTATAACACAAAACTAGATATTGGAACTGCAAAAATAGAATTAGAAGCTCCTACAAAAGTCGGCTCTTCAAAATTCGAAAGATTCATCGTAGAATTAAATTCTCCAATATACGAGCTAATAACAATTACTACATCAATCTTAAAATTAGAAGCAAAATATGGAAATAGTGATACTGATTATTTTGCGATTCTATACCCTGACTATATAGTTGAAAAATCTGAACAAGGAGAGGGAACAAAAATCTATACAATCACTAGTAAAATCTTCCAAAACAAATTCAAATTTGCAAGCAGAAGTTTAGTCTTCCCACCAGGATTCAACCCAAATAATTAGTTTAATACTTAAGAAATCAATCAAGCTCTACAAGCACCCTTACAAACACTACATCCTCCAGGACATCTAGCCCCAGAACCACTTCCAGAATTTTGACTTCTCTGAGAATAATCTACTGAACCACCACCAAGGCCTCCGCCCCCATAACTCGCCTGACCACCAAAGCCAGGACCATAACTAACTTCTCCACCCATTCCTGAACCATAATTTTCTTCCATCTTTAAAAGTAAACTTTAGAGTATAAAAATGTTGAGGTTTTAGTTAACACAACAAAACTTTTATACCTTCAATTCCAAGAAAAAATATGAAGAAAAATATCCTTTTAGTAGTATTGTTTTTCACAACTTTACTCCTAGTTTTACCAATCCTATCTGGAAAAATAACTAAGGCAAACCCTCTATCATCAACCACCTCAGAGAGATTACCTCCTTTAATCGCATATTGGAGTTTTAATGAGGGGACAGGAAATCAGGTTTTTGACGGAACCCTTAACAAGAATGATGGAACAATAATGGGAGGGGCAATTTGGACAACAGATAGTATATTTGGAACTGCATTAAAATTTGATGGAATTGATGACAAAATAGTAATTATAAAAACTTCTTCTGTAGATGCAACAAAAAAAGTTACTATAGAGGCATTTGTAAAAAGAGTTTCAAACAATGATGGGATGATTTTGTCAAAGAATGGTCCATACTATATTGCAATAAGAAATGATAGTTTAGAGGCAGGAGTATATGCAAATGACGGAACAGGAAATAAATGGACTTTTGTAAGAGGGACTACAATCTTAGACAAAAATAAATGGTATAATGTAAAAATGGTTTATGATGGAAACTCCATAAGAATCTACCTAAATAGTATCTTTGAAGGTGAGATTAATAAAAAAGGAACAATGCCCCAAGTTTCTCAACAAGTTCATATGGGCTGGGGAGAACCAGGACAGAACCAGTATTTTGAAGGGATGCTTGATGAGGTTAGATTATATGGAGAGTAATAACTTCCTTATCTGAAAAAACCTTCAAGCCGAACCCCTCATCAAACCAAAAACACATTCATAAAATCC
>CAYMMZ010000009.1:0-24989 GCA_964391715.1 Candidatus Woesearchaeota archaeon
TGGTAGTTGTTCTTCATGAAAAAGTTTATAAGTGGTATATAGCCTTGGGATAATAGGATGATAGACGTATTACGTGGGGAGTATGAAGGGCAAAGTATAGCTGTTCTTGGTTCTGCCCCCTCTGTGACCTCTTTCGAGAGGAGAGAAGACATGGTGATTGGAATTAATGGGGCTGCGAGTTTACTTAGAAAGGGAGATCTTTTCTTTTCTTGTGATGAAATTATAAACACTCGTTCATATTTTAATGATATGTCAGAAGGTATTCAGTGCCTTGTTAGGCCTCATGCAGCCATATATTCTCCAAGACTTTATCCAGATGAAACTATACGAACAAAATTTATAGGAGAATATGAAAGATTTATCCAAGAGATTCTTTCAGAGAACCCGAAGATGTATCAAAAAGTAATGAATGACCCTGAGATTTTGGTTAAGACTATTGGAGAGACTATTGCATTGAAACAGGGGGGCCCTTGGGTTGTTTTCCCTGCAGACTATTCCCCGAGAGCTCAGACGATTGATGATTTGTTTGCAGATGGAAGTCTACCTGATCCCACATTCCCACACCTTATTATGAGAGAAATATTTCAATACCTCCCAGAGAGTGTGATCTCTAGGGATCAGAGGCATTTGTTTTACAATGGGACAAGTACTTCCGGAGCAATACAATTGGCGAATCTTATGGGGGCTAGAGAAATTCATCTTTATGGTGTGGAGTTTAGTAATCAAACCCATGACGGAAGAGCTACAGGAACTAATTATTTTTATGATGCGAAGAAAGGTGAAACCGGGATGACTAATGAAAGCCAGAGAGGAATTATGGATGAAGTTATCAGAAAAATAAGGGAACAAGGAACAGAAGTTTTCTCCCATGGACCAACTAATCTAAAAAATTCTATTAGGGCTGACTAACTATCTTTCTAGAAATCCATAACCGAGGCTTGAAATGCTTGCAATTAGGAAGCTTGTGATAAAGGGGTAGAAATCTATCCAAAAGATAAACATGAGGATTGGAAAAATTATTACTCTTGGAATGTTGAATATTATCTCTCGGGAAACTATGAATTCAAAATAACCATTTCTTTTTGCGAGGTCGTAGCTATGAGCCTCCCAAGGGAGTTGGAGAATTTTTTCACTTATGTTTTTATAGGAATCAATGAATAATACTTTGGTTGCTGTGTCTGCAAATATACGCCCAACCCATCCGAGGAAATAAAGAAACGTTCCAATTTTTAATAATCTTATTTTATCTACCTTATCTGTTAATCTTCCTATGAATTGGAAAGTTAGAAGGGAGATTATTAATGAGGCTGAAATAATTAGTCCTGTTTTACTTATTGTTCCGATTATTATAATTAAAAAGATTGGCCAGATTGTCCTCCCAATAATAGATTCAATTGCGTAACCACTGAAACTGATGAAATTTCCTTTATTTTTTTTAGAAAATGTTTTCTTGAATAATCCTTTAAAATTAAAATCCATTCTTTCTCTTTTATCTTTTGTTAGGAATAGTGGTGCTGTTCCAAGAATTATCAGGAGAGAGCTTGTAGCAAATGCTAGAGGAAAATTTATTGTTGCTAGAAGGCTTCCGATATAAGGTGCTAAGGCAGAAGCGATTATAAGAACTATTCCAAATGTTGCTAGTTCTCTGCCCCTCTTTTTTTGATGGGAATGTGTAACAAAATTTAAGTGGAACCCATAGTTGAAAAGCACCATTCTTAGTGAATGAAATAACGGCAGGATAAAAAATAAAAGTGTACTCTTTGTTATGAAAATTAAACCTAAATAATAAAGTATTGCGAAGGGAGTAGATAGAAGAATTGAATGTTTTTCTCCGATTTTTGAGACGATTTTTGCGGCAGGAAATGTGAGTAAGAGGAAATATATGGAGAGTAGAAAATAGAAGAAAAGAATTTGATAAATTGGATAACCTAGGTTGAATAAATAAATTGGAACGAATATACTTATTAGACTTTCTGCGAATGTTGTTAGAAACATTGTTAGATAAAATTGATTGAGTTCTTTTTTCTTGAAAAATTTGGAACTGATTGCTTCAAATAATTTGTTCATCTAGTGATTAAGAGTTTCAGTGTTATATATGTTTCTTAGGTTGAGGATTTTTAGTCTTAGAAATGTGTCTTGCCTATGGGGAAATCATTTAATCTTTCAAGTCCCTTTTAACTTTTTGAAATCTGATTCATACATGATTCTTACTAACTCTGAAAATTTTACTTTTGGTTCCCATCCTAAGTCTCTTTTTGCTTTTGCTGGGTCTCCGAGAAGGTAAGGGACTTCGGCACTTCTAAAAAACTGAGGGTCTATGGAGATTATTGTTTTTCCAGTGTCTTTATCTATCCCCTTTTCTTCTACGCCCTCTCCTTGCCATTCTAGATTTATTTCTGCATGTTTTGAACATTCTTCGATAAATTCTTTTATAGTGTGTGTTTCTCCGGTAGAGATTATATAATCTTGTGGTTTTTCTTGTTGAAGCATTAGCCACATTGCCTCGACATATTCTGGGGCAAAGCCCCAGTCTCTTTTAGCATCTAAATTTCCGAGAACTAAATCCTCCTTTAATCCAAGTTTTATCCTTGCTAGTCCGTCAGTTATTTTTCTGGTTACAAAATCTAGGCCTCTCCTTGGGGATTCGTGGTTGAATAAAATTCCTGCTACTGCAAAAACTCCTTCTTTTCTTTTCTTGTTAATCAATTGGTGCGCTTCTAGTTTTGCTTTAGCGTATGGACTTATGGGGTTCATTGGAGAGTCCTCTGTTAAGAATTCTTTTGTGGGTACATCTCCGAATAATTCTGAAGTGGAAGCATGATAGATTCTTGCATGGGGTGCATGAACCTTTACAGAATCTAGAAGTCTTACAAGCCCCCTATAATCTACATCCCTTGTTACTCTTGCCATTTTAAAGGATTCTCTTACGTGAGACTGTGCTGCAAGATTATATACTTCATCAGGCTTAACTTCTTGTACAATTCTATCTAAGGAATCCCAATCAGACATATCTCCTGCATGTAGGTGCAAGTTTTGATTTCCTTCTAGATGTTTAAGATTTGTGGCACTTGAGATTCTCTCTGCACAGGTTTGACTTGTTCTCCTTATAATCCCGTGGACCTCATATCCTTTTTCTAAAAGAAACTCTGCAAGATATGAACCATCTTGACCTGTTATTCCTGTTATTAATGCAGATTTCATAATTAAGAAATTCTAAAATTGTTTATAAGTTTTTCTATGATTTTTCACCTCAATTATAAAACTCTCACATTGAGTCCTTTTTCAGATAAGTATTTTTTTGAGGTTATTATGCTTTCTCCTACAAAATAAAAAATGCTTGCTGCACAAACTGCATCTGCATTTCCAATTTTTATAGCATCTACAAAATCTTTTAGTTCTCCTGCTCCTCCTGAAACTATCAAAGGGATTTTGATGGATTTACTCACTTCTTTTATCAATTCTAAATCATAGCCGTTTGTGGTTCCATCATTTTCTATTGAAGTTAAGAAAATTTCTCCTACTCCCAATTTTTCTGCAACTAGTGCTAATTCTTCAGGAGAATATTCTGTTTCTTTTTCTCCTGCAGATATAAAAGCCTTATATTTTTCTCCAACTTTTTTAGAATCTATAGAAGCTATAACTGCTTGAGACCCATATTTTTTGACTATTTCTTTTACAAGTTCTTGGTTTTCTACTATTGCAGTATTTAGAACAATTTTATCTGCTCCAATTCTAAACATCTTATCTGCGTGGCTTATATCTCTTATTCCTCCTCCCATCGAAAGAGGCATAAAACACTCGTTGGCTATTTCTTCAAAAACCTCAAAATTTGGTTCATTTTTTTCTCTTGGAGCGACTACGTCTAAAAAAATCATTTCGTCCGCATTTCTCTCATTGAATACTCTTGCAATAGTTGTTGGGTCTCCTACCATTCTAAAATCTTTGAATCCCACACTTTTTATAACGGTTCTTCCTTTGAATAGAATACATGGCATAATTCTTGTTTTCAACATTTTATCTCGCAAAAGTTTTTTAATAATTGTAAACCTTTTTTTTGGCTTTTCTCTGGGTGAAATTGCACTCCAAAAATATTTTTCTTTTGAACTGCAGAAGAGAATTTGTATCCGTAATCAGTTACTGCTTTTTTGATATTTTTATTTTCTTCATTTGAAATTTTTGCATGATAACTATGTACAAAATAGAAATTGGAACCTTCTTCAATTTCATTGAACAAATCTATATTTTCTTCGGGTATACTCTCGTTCCACCCTATATGGGGAATCTTTAATTTTTCTCCTTTATCGAAATTAAATTTTATTACTTCTCCTTTTATTAAATCTAAACCCTCAATTTCTCCGAGTCCTTCTTCACTTTTAGTAAATAAAAATTGCATTCCGAGGCAAATTCCAATTATTGGTTTTTTGTTATCTAAAACTTCTTCCAATATTGCTTTTTTGAATCCTTTTTCAACTAATTTGTTCATTCCTTCTTCGAATGCCCCAACTCCTGGGAGGATTATATGCGTTGCTTTTTTCAAATCTTCACCTTTTTTGGCGATATAATACTCTTTTTCTATCTTTTTTAGAGCCTTTTCTATGGACCTTATGTTTGAAATTCCGCAATCTACTACTGCTATCATGTTTTTCTAAGATTTAGAGGTTATTTAAGTTTGATTGTGAGGATATAGGAACTTATTTATAGCACTTATTGTTGCTAAAAAAATGGAAATCACGATAGGAAATAAGAAAATTGGGCCTGGACATCCGGCGTTTATAATTGCTGAGCTTTCATGTAATCATCTGCAAGACTATGATTTAGCGGTTAAGACTATAAAGGCAATGGCAGATTCTGGGGCTGATGCTGTTAAACTTCAAACATACACTCCTGACACAATAACTTTGGATAGCGATAGTGAAGACTTTTTAATAAAGCAGGGGACAGTTTGGGATGGGAAGACCTTACATGACCTTTACCAGCACGGATTTACGCCATGGGATTGGTTTCCGAAGCTAAAGGAGCTTACCGAAAGTCTTGGGATGATTTTTTTCTCTTCTCCTTTTGACCCTACTGCAGTAGACTTCCTTGAAGAACTTGGAGTTCCTGCATATAAAATAGCTTCTTTTGAAATTAACGATATTCCTTTGGTTAAGCATGCCGCTAGCAAGGGAAAGCCCATAATTATCTCCACAGGTGTTGCAGAAAAGAAGGATATTGAAAAAGCTGTAGAGGCATGTAAGAGTGTTGGAAATGACCAGATAGTTCTTTTGAAATGTACTTCTGGTTACCCTGCAAAATATGAAGATATGAATCTTTTAACTATTCCTGATTTGGCTAAACAATTTGGAGTTCTCTCAGGGCTTTCAGACCATACTCACGGGATTTCTGTCCCTTTAGCTTCTGTTGCTCTTGGAGCTAATGTTATTGAAAAACATTTCATTATTGACCGAGAAATAAAATATCCTAATGGCGAATATTCTTTTGATAAGAGATTTTCTTTAGAGCCCGCTGAATTCAAAGAGATGGTTAAAAATGTTAGACGTGTTGAGAAGGCTCTTGGAAATGTTAGTTATGAATTAAGTGGGGATTCAAAAAGTGCTAGAGAGTTTTCTCGTTCATTATATGTGGCTGAAGATATGAAGGAAGGGGAAGAATTTACTGAGAAGAATGTTCGTTCAGTTCGTCCAGCTTTTGGAATGCACCCTGAAAGGTTACCCGAGATTTTAGGGAAAAGGGCAAAAAAAGATTTGAAGAAAGGGACTAGGATGTCTGATGATTTGGTCGGAGAGTAGGCTTTATCACCTAAAACTTTTTAAAAGATTTTTATTTGTTAGTTAAATGATAGATTTGCCAGACCTTTCAAAGCCTTTTGAGTATGAGAATAATTTTTATTTCTCTTCAGATATAAGTCGTCTTGGAAAAATGATTGCCCATTATGAATTATTCAAGATGGTTAAAGATTTGCCAGGAGACATAATTGAGTGTGGGGTCTTTAAGGGAAGCTCACTTATTAGATTTGCAACTTTTAGAAGTTTATTTGAAAATATTGATTCTCGAAAGGTTATTGGATTTGATGCTTTTGGAAAATTTCCGGAGACTAACTTTGAAGGAGACAGGGCAATGAGGCAAAAATTTATTGATGACTCAGGGGAAGAGGGTATTGGAGAAGACCAGTTGCAAGGACTTTTAGATAAGAAGGGTATTGGAGAAAATCTTGAGTTGATAAAAGGAGATGTATGTGAGACTGTTCCAGAGTATGTTAGAAAAAATCCTGATTTAAAAATTTCTTTAGTAAATCTTGATACAGATGTTTATGAGCCTGCGAAAACTGTTCTTGAAGAACTTTGGCCAAAAATAGTCCCTGGAGGAATTTTGATTATTGATGATTATAGTGTTTTTGAAGGAGAGACCAAGGCGGTAGATGATTATTTTAAAGACAAAGATGTTGAGATAAAAAAATTTAGTTACTCTAAAACTCCTCACTATATTGTTAAAAAGTAGGGTTAAGTTTTTAAAGGTGTTAATTATAATCAAAGAATGGAAAACGAAATGAAGGAACAGGCAGATAATTGGAGAGGGTCTTTTGGAAAAGATTATACAGATAGAAATCCTAAATCTATCCAAGATGTTCAGGATCTTTTTATGAAAAATTTTGGTGTTAAAAAAACTGACCTTAACGAAGAATTTTTAGGAGACTTGGATAAGGATTTAAAGATATTGGAGGTTGGAACTAATGTGGGTTCTCAATTAAGAGTTTTGGAATCTCAAGGTTTTAAAAACTTGACAGGAATTGAAGTCCAGGATTATGCAGTAGAAGAAGCAAAGAGCCTTTCTCCGAATCTTAATTTTGTTGTTGGGTCTGCACTAAACCTTCCTTTTGAAGATAATTCTTTTGATTTGGTATTCACTTCAGGAGTTTTGATACATATAAATCCAAAAGATTTGAAAAAAGTTCTTAGCGAGATTTGTAGAGTTTCTAAAAGGTATGTTTGGGGATATGAGTATTATTCTGAAAATTATGATGAAATCCATTACAGGGGGAATCACGAGCTTGCTTGGAAAAATAACTTTTTGGAAGCCTATCTTGAAGTCTGCCCTTCATTGAAAATATTAAAAGAGAAAAAGATTGATTACTTAGATGACGAGAATACTGACCAAATGTTTTTATTGGAGAAGTAGGTTTTTTGTTTTTTAGAACATACAAATATTTTTAAATGAAAGTTTCATTATTTTTAAATGGGGAAGGAATATAGGGCATCTATTGTAGAGGTAGGGAACCCTTTAGGCCATAAGCATATGGATTCTGCCCAACCTTTTATGTATAGTCATGCACAGGTTTTAATGGCAGATTCTCGTACAAGATTGGATTCCGTTTCTGATTTTGTCCCGGAAGAAGCGAGATTAGCTGGAGAAAAACTAGAAGTGGGATATTTTACTGATTGGAGGCAAATGGTTCGAGAAAGAAGCCCTGAAATAGTTTCTGTTGGAGGAAAGGGAGAGGCGAGTTATGAGGTTTTGAGTGAACTTCTTCTTGATGGAAGTGGTGTAAAGGGTGTTTATGTTGAGCAACCTCTTGCTAGGAGATTGGAAGATTTGGATAGATTAGAAAGCCTTGAAGATTCTTCTAGCACAAAAGTACAGGTGAATTATTTGAGGGCTAATGATACCTCTCATAAAGCTATTGTAGATTATATCCGTGGAGGGAATCTTGGAGCGTTTCAATCTGTCCATGCTACCTACAATGGAGGGGTCATAAGTGTTTTACCTCAATTAACAGCATTGCTTGATCAGCTCTTTGACGGGGTGTCTGGAGTGTCTGGGATATATTCTCCTATAAGGAATACGGTTAGCGATACTGACCCTAATGTTGATGGAACAGTCCATTATAAATTTTCTCCACAATCAAGAGATGTAGCAGTCCAATTTACAGCAACTGGAAGAGGAAAGGAATTTGACAATAACTATCTTTGGGAACAAACTTTTAGAGGGTCTAAGGGGCAAATAAGAATCCGTGAAAATGGATGGACTATTGAGTTTTCTGAGATGCGTCCTTCCGGAATTTTTCCAGAAGCTGGAATCACTCACTCTTACTCTACTGACCAAATTCCTGCAGCTCTTAAAGCAGATGCACCAAGAGAGATGATGGCAGGGGGATTGTCTGACCTTATTGAAGCAATTGAAAATGGGGGAGATACTCGGTGTGGAGTTAGGTCTGCAAAAAGAGCATTAGAAATATCATTTGCCTTAAAACATTCAGCAGAGTTAAATGGGAGATTTGTTGAAATTCCTTTGGAGAATAGAGATTCTCATTATGTGGAAAAAGCTGGAGCTGACAGCGATACCCTAAGAAAAGAAACCGGGGCTGATAAAAAATAAACCCTCTAAATTTTTTAAAATTAATAAAGGGATAAATAATTATGAAAATTGTGATAATCATCCAGGCAAGAATGGCTTCTACAAGGTTGCCTAAGAAAACTTTAAAGGATTTAGCAGGAAAACCAATTCTTCAACATGTAGTAGATAGATGTAAGGAGTCTATTGCAGATGAAGTTGTTGTAGCTACCTCTACAAATGAGGAAAATGGAATTATAGAAGAATTTTGTAAATGGGAGGGGTATAATGTTTTTAGGGGTTCTGAAGATGATGTTCTTGAGAGATTTTATATGGCTGCAAAAAAATATAGTGCAGACATTGTAATCCGGGCTACTGCAGATGACCCTTTGATGAATCCTGCGATGATTAATGATCTCATAAATTTGTTTAAAGAAGGGGGTTATGATTATGTGTCTAATGTACTCGAGAGGACTTGGCCCCGCGGTTTGGATACTGAAGTGTTTAGTTTTGAAGCATTAGAGAAGGCACATGAATTGGCAAAAGATGGTCCTCACAGGGAACATGTTACTGCATTCATTTATGCCCATCCTGAAATGTTTAAATTAAAAAACTATCCTGCTAAAGGAATCTTAAGGAGACCCGATATTAGGTTAGCAATAGACACCCCTAAGGACTTTGCTGTTTTAAGCAATATCTTCGAAAACCTTTCTGAAGCTGAATTAGATTCTATTGAAAAAATTATAGAATATTTAGATAAGAATCCTGAAATAAGAGATTTGAATAGTGAAGATGAAAAGGCCCATAGGGCAAAACATCTACAGGAAGGAATCAATCAGAAAATAATTTAATCCGATTATAGGAGATTTTTAGCCCTATAATTTTTATCCCCACAATCTTTTTAAACTAATTTTTACCTTAGATTTGATGGAAAAACCTGAATGCTTTAATCTTGAAATACATAGTGATGATCGAGGTTATTTAGTCCCTCTAACCAATGAATTGTCTGAAAAGATAGGCAAGCCTGTAAAAAGAACCTATATTGTGGGGAATTTTGGAAGAGGGGTTGTAAGAGGCCTTCACTTCCATGAAAAAGAAATTAAGATATTTTATATTGCTAAAGGTTCTGCAAAATTTGTTGCAATAAACCCTGAGAACCCTGAAGATAAACATATTTTTGTTACTAGTGACCGAAATCCTCAATTAGTGATTATCCCCCCCGGATATGCTAATGGTTGGATGTCTCTAGAAGATGGGACAATCCTTGTTAGTCTTTCCACCTCGACATTTGAAGAAAGTGTTAATGATGATAAGAGATATGACCCTCTTAAATGGGGAGACTTTTGGACACTTAAATCTAGGTAATTTATAATGGAAAATTTGGATTGTTTAACTATAGGGAAGGGAAAGACCATAAAAGAAGGTATGAAAAAAATTGACGAAAGTGAGACCGGTTCTGTTTTTGTTCTTGAAGAAGATAATCGGGTTTGTGGAGTAATTACTGATGGGGACATTAGAAGAGCAATTCTTAGAGGTTATGATGTACTCGATAAAATAGAGGAAGTTATGAGAGAGGATTATGTAAGTATTTTTGAAGAGGATTTAAGAGACCCGAAAATTTTATCAGAGAAAATTCAAAAACTTTATGAAAGAGATAATCTTGCAAAATTTCTTCCAGTTCTTGATTCCAGTAATAATCTTAAGAGTCTTTTCTATTTTGGATTATTTGAAGGAAACAATAAAAAGGTTATGGAGAAAGAGGGAAAAAGATTTTTGATAGTTGGAGGGGCAGGATATCTTGGATCTTTATTAATTGAAAAACTTCTTTCTCGAGGCCATAATGTTAGAGTTCTTGATATTAATTTATTTGGAACAGGACATTTGAAAGATTTAGAAAAAAATCCAAATTTAGAATTGATTAATGGTGATGTGAGAAATATACAAGATGTTTCTTCTGCATTAAAGGATGTTGATGGAGTTGTTCACCTTGCAGCAATTGTTGGAGACCCAGCATGTCAATCTACTCCTGAAGATACCATTGAGACTAATTATCTTGCAACAAAAATGCTTGCAGATGCTTGTAAATATAATCAGATTAATCGATTTATTTTTGCGTCCACTTGTAGTGTTTATGGTGTTGGAGATGAACAGTTAACAGAAGAATCCCCTCTAAACCCTGTTTCTCTTTATGCTCGGACAAAAATAAAGTCTGAAGAAGCTATACTTAATCTTGTTGATGATAATTTTTCTCCATGTATGATGAGGATGGCTACACTCTATGGCTATTCTCCAAGAATGAGGTTTGACCTTGTTGTCAATACCTTAACGATGAAAGCTGTAAGCGAGGGGAAAATTAATATTTTTGGAGGAGACCAATGGAGGCCATTACTACATGTAGAAGATGCTGCTGAAGCATATGTCAAATGTTTGGAGGCACCAATTTCTAAGATTAGGGGGGCTATATTTAATGTTGGCTCTACTGAACAAAACTACCAAATCTCTGAACTTGGAGAGGCTGTTTGTAAGTTGATCCCTGGAACAGAAATATCTTTTGAAGAAAATGAATCTATCGGAGGCAAAAAAGATGAGAGGACTTATAATGTTTCATTTGATAAAATCAAAAGAGATATTGATTTTAATGTTAAAAGAAGTTTAGAAGAGAGTATCCTTGAAATTAAATCTAAGATAGATAGAGGGGAAGTTAAAAATGTTAAAGACTCGATTCACTATAATTATGTCCCTGGTAAAAGAGAGATTTCTTCGGGAAGAATTCCTTATTCTACCATGATTCCTAATGAAAATGACATCTCTGCAGTTGTTGAAACTCTTAAATCTGGGTGGTTAGCAGCAGGACCTCGGGTTCAGGAATTTGAAGAAACTTTTGCCAAATATGTTGGTGCGAAGTATGGGGTTGTTGTTTCTAATGGGACTGCTGCACTCCATCTTGCATGTTTAGCCGCAGGACTTGGTAGCGGGGACGAATTGATTACTTCTCCAATGACTTTCGCGGCGTCTGCTAACTGTGCATTATACTGTGGAGCTAAGCCAGTTTTTGTAGATATTGATGAACAAGGACTTATAGATATCGAAAAGATAGAGGAAAAAATAACTGATAAAACTAAAATCCTTATACCTGTCCACTACTCTGGGATTCCTTGTAATATGGAGAGGCTTGGAGAACTTGCTAGTAAGCATGGATTAACTATAATTGAAGATGCCTGTCATGCTGTTGGTGCAAAATATAAGGATGAAAAAATTGGAAGTTGTCAAAATTCTGATATGGCAGTGTTTAGTTTTCACCCAGTAAAGCATTTGACGATGGGAGAAGGAGGAATAATTACCACTAACTCTAAAGAAATTTATGATAAGCTTAGGTCTATTCGTAGTCATGGGATGGTCAATGATAAAAATTTAATGTGGACTAAAGATGGTGGAGACTGGTTTCATGAGATGCATCATTTAGGTTTTAACTACAGGTCTACAGACATTCAAGCGGCTCTTGGAGTTTCTCAGTTAAAAAATATAGACCAGTTTGTTGGTCGTAGAAGGGAGATTGCTAAGAGATATTCTGAAGCCTTTAAAGATTTAACCGAGGTTGAGTTGATTAAGGAATCTGAAAATCAATACAATGCAAACCATCTTTCTGTTTTGAAAGTTGAATCTGCAGAGGTTAGAAAAGAATTGTTTAACTTTCTTAAGAAAAATGAAATATTTTGTCAAATTCATTATATCCCTGTTTACTTGCATCCTTATTATCAAAATCTTGGCTATCAGAAAGGCCTATGTCCAAATGTTGAAAAATTCTATGATAGGATAATTAGCATTCCAAACTTCCCACAATTAAAAGATTCTCAGCAGGAAAAAGTTATCGAGAAAATAAATGAATTTTATGATAAAAAGAGAAGTGGGAAAGTGGGGATAATTATCCAAGCTAGAATGGCTTCTAGTAGACTTCCAGGCAAAGTTTTGAAGAATTTATCTGGAGAGCCCTTCCTTAAACATATTGTTGAAAGATGTAAAAAATCCTCTGCAGACGAGGTTATCGTTGCTACATCTACTAATATAGAAAATGATTCTATAGAAAAATTTTGTGAGGCAAATGGATATTCTTATTTTAGAGGTTCTGAAGATAATGTCTTAGAAAGATATTATGATACTTCTAGAAAATTTGATTTGAAAACGATTGTTAGAATTTGTGCAGATGACCCTTTAATTGACCCAGAGACTATTGACGATGTTATAGATAATTTTGAGAAAGGGGACTATGATTATGTGAGTAATGTTATGGAAAGGAGTTATCCTCGAGGTTTAGATGTTGAGGTCTTTAGCTTTAGTGCTCTTGAAAGGGCTCATGAGCTTGCAGAAAAAGGTCCTGAGAAAGAGCATGTAACCTCTTTTATTTATAGTAACCCTCAAATGTTCAAACTTGGAAATGTCTTTGCTGAAGGAATTTTTCGTAGACCAAATCTTAGACTTTGTGTAGATACTCCTGAAGATTTTAGATTAATGAAAATTATTTATAATAACTTTTATGGACTTGGAAAATTTGCCGATGTAAAGGAAGTGGTAGCGTTTTTAGATAACAATCCTGAGATTGCCAAATCAAATCTTGAAAGTGAAAAAGAACAGCAAATGAGAAATTTGCAAGATGATGTTCGGCAGAGCGTTATATAACCTAGTTTAATCTCCCCTTTTGGATTATTTCAGAAATTTTTCATAAGATATATAAAGAGACTTTTTCATAGGATTTTATGGTTTTAGAGATAAGGTATGCCAAAGAATCAGATTCTGAGAATCTTTGGAAGTGGAGAAATGACCCTATAACTCGGGAATTTTCTAGGAATAGTGATGAGATTCCTTGGGAGTCTCATGTTAAATGGTATGGCAAAGCTTTGGAAAACCCAAGTAAGAAAATTTTTGTTGGAGTTAGTGAAGGGGTTGGGATTGGTAGAATTATGTTTGATAGGCTTGAGGGGAATATCGCTGAAACTGGAATTGTTATTGCCCCTGAAGGTAGGGGGAAGGGTCATGGCTCTGAATTGATAAGGTCTAGTTCTGAAAGATATTTTTCTATAGAAAATGGTGTTGACGAAATTTTGGCAGAGATACTAAAAATTAACCCTGCGTCAATTAGGGCTTTTGAGAAGGCAGGCTATGTTAAAAGAGAGGGGTATCAGAGGTATGGTGATGAACGAGATAATAAATATTATTTTTATTTTTTAACACGATAATATGGCATCTGATGTAGGGATTGTTTTGTCACACTGGTTAAATCCTGATGGGTCTCTTTCAGATGAGACTAGAGAAAGAGTTGATAAAAGTATTGAGCTTTGGAAAAGTGGGGAAATTGATTATATCATTATGACGGGAGACCATAAGTTGAGAGGGCAAAATTTTAAATTTTCTCTTTCTGATGCTATGAAAAGATATGCTGTCGAGCATGGAGTTGATGAAAAGAGAGTTATTGAAGAAGATGTTAGCTTGGAGACTGTAGGAAATATTTTATTTTCTTCCTATGGAATTGTAAGTCCTCGAAACTGGAAAAAATTAAAAATTATAACTCATGAATATCAAATGGGCCGTGCTAAAGAAATTGCAGAAATTGTTTTTGGAAACAATTGTTCTCTTGAGTATTCTTCTGTAGATTCTGGGAATCTTGAAGACCCAAGTAAGAGTATTGAGATTTTTAGAAATACTTACAGGGGAATTGAAAAAGGGGATAATGAATCTATGCTTGAGAGGACTCTTCAAAAACATGGAATTTATAATGCTGAGCCAGAGTTTTTTAAAGATAGGTTGGAAAATCTTCGGGATGGCCAAAGGGTTTTGTCTAAGGACTGATTTTAGTTTATGAGAAGATTTATAAGTGGGGGTTGGGGATTGTTTTTATGAAAGATCCTAAATTTGCAAGTGAAAAACCTCTAAATAATCCTTCAAGGGTTGGAGATGCTCTTCTTTATTCAGGAGATGGGCCTTACACTACTCGGACAGGTGCACACCTTTATGTTGCGTGGGTCCTCCCTAATGGGGGAACGCCATCAGAAGACAGACATAATAGTGCAATACCTCAGGGGATGATGCTTGAAGATTTCCTAAAAATTGATAGGGATGAGGAATCCCAGCTTAAGGAAAATGTTAGGCAATCTAATCCAGATTATGATTTGGATTTCTCTGCAGATAGACTTTATTTTCAACCAGATATGCCTTCCTCTGGAGGTCCTGCAGGAAATGAGTTTCATCGTGTGAGAAGGGAGATATTGCTCCCTTTATCTGGGAGATTAGAAGTTGATTTAGAAGATGTTTATGGAGGTAAAAAATCTGTTGAACTTTTACCGGGAAATGGACTTGTGGTTCCTCCATTCATAATGCATACATTGAATATTCTGGAGCCTTCTTCAATGGCTTGTAGAGCCAATACCCTTTTTATGGTTAGGCATGGAGGAGAGGTAATCGCCATTCCAGATACTTACTCTCGGAAGACATTTGAAGAGTTGCAGAAAAGGTATCTTAATTCTTAAAAAAAGGTATATATCTAAGAAGTGCTAAATCTTTTTTGGTGATTCCTTTAATTAATAGTAGGGAGACTACATATATCATTGCCCCTCCAATAATTTGAAGGGGGAGTCTTAGTAAGGAGAATTCTACAAAAACCCCTATAGCTAATACGAATGGAATCATCGCCATGCTTGCAAGGATTGGCTTAATGAAGTTTCTTTTATTTTCAAAGAGAGAGATTCCAAGCTCCTTCCTCCCTTTTATAGATAGGAGAGTTAATAGAAATGTTCTGCTTAACAAGGTAGCTATCCCTGCTCCTAGAATTGCATAACTTGCGCCGTAAGAAATTAAGGATTTTATTAGAATATAATTTAGAACTATGTTTATCCCTAATGCATAGATTATTGCCTTTGCTAATAATTCTGGCCTCTCTCTTGCCGAGAATAGAGATTTATAGCTCGAGATTAGAGATGCTATGACTACTAAGGCTGCTAAAGAATAAAGAGGAAGTGATGCGGGCGCATAATCCCCTCCATAAAGAATTGGGATAATTTGTTTGGAAATCAATATCAGCCCTGTAGCTGCAGGAACTGAGATTATAAGATTATACTTTGTTACTTTTTCGAATCCCCTCTTTAATCTTTTTTCCGAGATTTGTGTGAATACTGGCATTAAGATAGTTCTTATAGAAAATAAAGCTCCTACGGAGAGTACTAATCCTAATGCTGCACGATAGTAACCTATATATGCTGCACTGACAAATTTTGCAAGCATTAATGTATCTATTGCTGCGAAAAAAACTAAAGAGATTGAGGATAAGGCCATAAACCCTGTGTATTTTAGAACTCTTGGTTTTTCAACTGAAGATTTTTCTCCAATTATTAATCTTTTATCTTTTCTGAGAATAATTATAAATGAATAAAGAAAAACCATAAGCGCGGAGATTGACATTGCTAGGAAAATCCCCACAACCTCGTATTCATAAGAGAAGATATAAATTGCTACTAGTGATAATAAAATTTTTGAGACTTGTTCTATCAATTGGATGTTTGGAATTTTTCTTAAATCTTTTAATGCAAAAAGAAAGGTTTGCGGGAGCGCCATCAAGGAAGAAATAAATATATAGAATCCTGAGAACAGCAGAGGGTACATTAAAAGGGGTTGGTTATAGAAACCTACAGAGAGTTTCTTTGCAATTAAGATTATTATTAGAATTATAATTATGGCTAAAGAAGACTTTAATTTTAAAAAATATTTGAAATAAGTTCTTGCTTTCTTTTTGTCATTTTTACCTACTGCCTCTGAGATGTATCTTGTTGCAGCAGACCCTATCCCGAGATCTGTAAAAGTTAAAAAGATTGCAATTACTGAAAATGCAAGATTGTAAACTCCAAATAATTCTGGACCTAATAATCTTGCAAGTATGAATATTGAAAAAATCATCCCCCCAAATTTTGCAATGAGGTTTGAAATAAAATCATAGGAGGAATTCTTTATTACTACTTTTGATAAATTTTCTTTTTTGGGATTTTCCATTAATTCATTAAGGTAAATTCCTTTATTAATTCTTTCTTGCCTTTATTTTTTTTCCAAGTGTAGAATGCTGAAATTTTTGGAGATAAAGATTCTTTATGATATGTCATGTAAATGTAATCCCCACTTAAATGTATTGCAATTCCGATTAGTATCCATAAGAAAAAAGGATTTTTTAAAGAGAGTGCATAGAGAATTATCCAAAATCCGATGCTATGAAAGATAAAGATTCCCTTTTTGAATTTTTTCTTTTCTGATGCAGATAGCTTTATCCATTTTGGAACCATTCCATTATACCAATTAATTGCGTGAAAGGGATTCCAATCTTTTGTAACTGCGCCGTACCACAGGTAATGGTCAAAGTCTATTAAGACAGAGGCCAAGAAAATTACGGTTCCCTCAATAATAGAGAGGTTGAATATTTTTATTGAGAAATATGAAAGAATTGCCCCCCATAAAAGATGTTGTTTAAATTTCATAATCTTAGTCGTTCCCTTCTATCTGTTTTGCTATATCTGCGAATGCTGGCCTAGATATTAAAACTCCTGTGCTTATTCCGATTAAAGTTGTTACTGCAAACCCTTTTAGTAGTCCTGCCGAGGCTGCCCCGATTCCCATGAATCCCAAAAATCCGGTTAGAGGTATTAGGGCAACAAAGGTTGTTGTAAAGGCAGTTACAATAATGAAAAGTGCTTTTTTTATTCTTGCCTTAATTGATTCTCTTTTGTCTCTTGCTTCATCCAGGATAATTATTTGAGAGTCTATACCAGTCCCTATTGCCGCAATTATTCCTGCAATTGAGGGAAGATCTAGATTCCATCCAATAAGGGCAGCTGAGCCCAAGATAATTAAGACTTCTGAGAGAGATACCGAGACTAGGGCTAGAGAAATTTTTATTTTTCTATACCTTATGAATACAAGAACTGAAACAGATAGTATTGCTAATAGTCCTGCTATTAAAATTTGTTTTGTGAATTCTTCTCCAAGATTTGGAGAAATTTTATCAAGCTTTACAATTTCTAATTTGTATGGAAGAGAACCTGTAATTAGGATTGTTTGTAATCTTTTCATTTCTAAATCGGTGTCATCTATTGCCTCTTGTCTTGTTGCTCCTACTCCTGAACCAGAAATTCGAATTTGGGTTTCTGCTTTTCCTTTCAATCCCACCCCAATATTCAAAGAAGAAGTTAATTTCTCGTCGATATAAAAATCTAAAGTTTTGCTTAAATAAGAGCCGTTTATTGTTAATTCTTCTGTTATGTCTGCATGCCTTTGTGCCGCTTCTTCACTTAAAAAAATCATAAATTGGAAAGTACAGGAATCTCCTTCTTGAATTGTAAAACATTCTGAGATAATTGCATCAGTCCCTGCCCTCCCCACATAAACAATATCCTCATCTCCTCCTACAAAAACGGTTTCATTGCCAATCTTTGCTTCAAATTTTCCTTGTTTTGCAATTAATTCTTCTAAATCTTCTGGTGAAGAACCTGCGATTTCAATTCCCATGAGATTGTCTTGGGTAGAAGTTCTAACTTTGAATAATTTTACATCAGATAAGCCATAGATATTAAGTCTTTGTTCAGAAACAGCAATTAGGTCGTTTAATTGTGCATCATTTAATGGGACTTCTGCTTTAACGAATGCCCTTGCCCCTCCTTGCAAATCTAATCCAGTTTTTATGTTAGTTAGAGGGATTTCCTTTACTGAAAAATCGTCTAAGAGATTTTTTCCAAAGAGATTTATTATCTCTAAATCTTTTGTTTTTATTATTAATTTTTCTGTTTCATTTTCCTCTAAATTTTTGAATGCGTCTAGTGCTTCTCCATAATCTTCTAGAGAATTAATTCTTTCTCCGTTAATTTCTTGGATTATCATTCCCGTTCTTAATCCTTCTTCAAAAATCTTTGATTCTGTATCGATATTACTTACTTCTAATCCTTCTTCTAAAAATATTGGGGGGATTGAGAATATTGAAATTGTTGAGAGTCCTGCGACGATTAAAAGTATCCATATCCTTATTGTGATTTTCATTGATTTTCGCTCACGTGCCATTTAATTATTGAAGCGTTAGTAATCCAAGTATTGAAAAGGTCGAATCCGAGACCAATTAATAGGATTGTAAAAATTTGGTTTAGGACCGAGGAAAAAGAATATATCGAGATTAATGCGATTGCGATTGCGATTATAGATGTAAGGGTCATAGTTGTTCCTGTCTTGAAAGCTTCGAAAAGTGCAGTGTTTATTCCTTCTCTTTTCTTTTTTAGAAGTCTTGTGGTTAGAAGAATATCTGTATCTACGGAATAACCTATAAGCATTAAGAATGCTACAATTCCTGCAGTAGATAATTTCATTCCAATTAAATCAACTACAGCTAAAGTCATTACTATGTCTGCGAAAGCTGAGAACATTACTGCGAAAGCTGGAACAGAATTTTTTATATATGTTCTTATTAGGTAAACTGCGAAAGCTAAGAAAACTACTCCGGAGATTAGCTGGTTTGAAGATAAAAAGAAGTTTCCCATAAAAAATCCGAAAAGAATGTTTAGGAGTACCACTTTTGTTTTTGTTTTTCCGCCTTTCTTAAAAATCAGATATACGACTGCCGCCATCCAGAAGAATGCTAAAATTATTGCAACGATTAATTGTTTGTAGAAATCGGCAGATAGCCCCGCACTTGTGGTTTCTTTAGAAGAATTTTGGGAATTTAATTCGTAACCTAAAAATTCTTCTAAAAGATTTTCAAGATTATCGGAATTCTCTTCACTTGCAGTGACTACTAATTCTATTTGTCTTCCTGAATTATCTGAGATTGTTTTAACCTCAAAATCCTGAATAGATTTTGATAGGAAATTTTCTAATTCTTGAGAAGATAGCTCTGTAGAAATTGTAAATGTTGTTCCTCCTGTTAATGAAACATCTTTATTGATTATGTCTCCGTTTTGGGCGTAGAAGAATGCTAAGAAGATTATAGAAATTGTTAGAAGGACTGCTGGAGCAATTAGTAGTTTTTTATAGTTTTTATCATACCAAGGTTCAAAGTTTTTCATGTAATGCTAGAGAATGGAGAGGTTTTAAAGGTTTTTGTGGAGATTATTGTTGAAATAAAAAATAAAAAAAGTTTTGTTTGTTTATGGCAGTGTGAAGTTGAACGAGTAGTCGTTGTTATTCTCGTTTGATTCTTTAACTTGATTGAATGTATCTGCCTGTAGGAAGAGATTGTGAAATCCCGAGGTTGTGTTCCAATCAGTATTAATCTCTTTAAATTTGCCTTTGCCAATTTTTGGAACATTAACATACATTGTATCAAATGTAGTAGAATTAGACTGAAGTACGAGTCTCATATTATTTGAGTTTGCATTTGCAATGCCAATATTTTTTACTACTGTCTTTATCTTAAAATCCCACATTCCAGTCATATTATTGAAGCTTTTGCCTTTTACAGAAGATTGATTTATAATCAGGTCAGGTAATCTCTCAGATAGGTCTCCTGTAGAATCATTCGTTGCATTTCCTATCCTGTTGAATTTAGGGGCTAATTGAGGTCCATTGTTTGCCACTACAATCAGAGAAACGATGAGTGCTACTACTGCAGCTATAATAACTGTTGTTAAGATATTGTTTTTTGAATTCATTAATTACCCTTACCTCCTTTCATTCGGTTCTATGTTAATAGTGTTAATTTTTATATATATACTTATCTTTTCTAAACAATAAACTTTAAAACCTCAAAATAGGTTGATATTTTGTGCGTGGATAGTTTAAGGTAACATAGTAGATGTTTCATGAAAACAAACCTTCGAAACAGCGTGGATAGTTTAGTGGCAGAATAGTTGGCTTCCAACCAATTGACCGGGGTTCGAGTCCCCGTCCGCGCATTTAACCTTCTTGGCATGTTAGGGGGACACATTTTTTGTTTAAAATAAACAAAAATGAAAGGAAAAAGGTTAAGTTTGCTGAATATTTGTCCACTCGAATATATCTATTGCTTCTCGACAATTACTATAAAACCTTTTTTAGTGGACACTGAGCCATGGTTAAAGTAGACCCTTATAACCACAAAGAATCTTGGATTCGATGGAAAAATAAAGTCGAGGAATTGGGACATATTCCTGACATCTCGAGACAGAACTCAGAGATAATTTTACAATATCTTAATGATATGGAATGTGGCATCAATACTTCTCTCGGAAGTAAAAAGGGAGCAAGGAGTTTTACACGATTAAAGACTATCAAGAACAGGCTCACAATTTTAGCTAAAAGATTTGAGAATCTTTTTAGTGTCGATGACATGACTAAATTAACCGAGCAACAAGTTTGTTCATTCTTCGTTGATATGCGAAACGGAGTTATAAAACGCCAAGACGGGCAGAGATATAGGGCAACAAAGGACTTTGTTAAAACATTTAAGTCATTCTGGCACTGGTGGCAAAAAGTCGCCAAGAAGGCCGGAAAAGAAATTGAAGATATAACTGTTTACCTAGATTCCTCGGGAGAAAAGCCTGAATGGGTTTATCTTAACGAAGAGCAAGTGAGAATTTTTTCAGATAATTGTAACATGAAATATAAAACTATTATTATGTTTTTATTTGATTCTGGGATTAGGGCTCCAACAGAAATGATGAATGTTAAAGTCTCTGATTTATCTTCTGATTTTAAAGAGTTAAATATTAGGGAAGAAGCTAGTAAAACTTTTGGAAGAAGAATAAAATTAATGCTTTGTTCAGAGTTGGTTAAAAGATATATTAAAGAAAATAATTTGTGTAGAGATGATTACTTGTTTAAATTTAGTCCTCCTGTTATTAATCGTTATCTGAAAAGACTTGCTAAAAAATTATTTGGAGATGAAAAGAGTCTTGCAGGGCAAAATTATTCGGATTTAACGATGTATGACTTTAGACATTGTAGTTGTTGTTATTGGCTTCCAAGATATAAATCTGAATCTGCTTTGAAGTATAGATTTGGTTGGAAGAAATCTGAAAAGATTCATTATTACAGCGAAATGCTCGGAATGAGAGACACAATTTCTGAAGAAGATTTACTAATTGATGTTACAAAAACCGAATTGGAGAAAAGATTAGTCAAGGCAGAAAATAGGGGCGACCTTTTTGAAGCACAAGTGGAAGTTATGAAAAAACAGATGGTGGAGATACAGTCTTTCGTAAATAAATTATCTAATAATGTTCGTTATTTGGAAAATTGAAACGGGCTAAAAAAAGCTAAAAAAAGACCAAAATTAGGCTTGGGTTTTCGGAGGTGTCAAAAGTGCTTTATCGTCGGTTGAAACTACTCAAAATATCAAAAGAGTCAGTCGGCTTAATACATATGGGTAGAGGTACTGACTGTAAGGTGTGTGTGGGAGTTTTATATGTTAATATTAACTAAAGAATAGTAACAAAGGGAAAGATTTAAATACCCTATTTTTGATAAGATATCATGAGATTAAACGAACCAACAGAAAAGTTCAAAGAGTTTTATGGTAGGAACACTGAACAAATGTCAAAACTTATAGCCGAAGGAAGAAGTCCTATGTCTACAGCACAATTAATGACAAGACGACTTGAACTTCGAAATTCTGATGATTCTGAATTAAGAGCTAGTTGGAATGATAATTATTTTGATACAGGGGACGGAGCATTATATTTGCCTGACGGAGGTTTAGTTGTAGATTATGATGCACAAGCGTTAAGAGGTATGACTCCAGAAAGTAAGTTAGTTGGAGGTGCATTAGCTTTAGAAGGTTATAATGCTGAAGGTCCCATCTTCTCTAGAGAAGAACTCGGAAAAATGATTACAGGAAGGGGTTTAACATTAGAAGAGGCTCAAAATCATCCTATATGGCGAGCGTTCGCAAGAGGGGATAAACATTTATCTAGAGATTATGCAGGGATGATTTTTGCAGATAATAAAGAAAGATTTGGCTATGATACTAATATGGGTGTTTGGTTAGATTCTTCACCTTCAGATGCTCCTAAAATGCGGGCTTGGTTGGTCGGCAGGACGAGCGACAGGTCTTATGCTTATGGCTACATCTATCTTGGTGATGATGGTGGTCGTTTGGTCGGGGTAGCGTCGGAGACGCAAGAGTAAACATAAAAATGGAAAAATATAATTTACCTCACGAAGAAACTAAAAGGTTTGAAATTTATAGTGGAGCAAATGTTACACAAATGCCTCAATTAATTAAAGACGGAAGAGTTCCTTTATCTGTAGCAGGTTTAATGCAAAGAAGATTAGAATTAAGAGATGATGAAACTGGCGTGAAGGATTTTTATGTAAATAATTGGTTTGATACAGGAGATGCTGTTGCATATCATCCTGACGGCAGAGTAAAAGTAGTTTTAGATTCACAACATCTAAGAGATATGACGCCCGATAGTCAAAGAAATCTTGGAGCATTAGTTTTGCCGAGTGAGGCTTATGAATCACTTGAAGGAGAAGAGTTTGAGAGAGGGAAACTTGGAAAAACAGGAGAATGGCTTTCAAGGGCAGATGTTAAAGCACATCCAATTTGGAGAACACTCGCAAGAGACCAAGCACTTTTAGATGATTATGCAGATTACATTTTTACAGAGGGTGAAAGAACCTTTGGTTATGATAATGCAATGGGAGTCTTCACTGGTTCTGCTAATGGAAACACTCCTGAGTTGCGGGCTTGGTTGGTCGGCAGGGCGGGCGACAGGTCTGGTGCTGGTGGCGACGGCAATCTTGTTAGTGTTAGTGGTCGTTTGGTCGGGGTAGCGTCGGAGACGCAAGAGTAAGGATGTTTTAACATCGCAAAAAATTTCTTAGACTATACTATTAAACTATATGAATATTTTTATAGTCAAATAATTCTCTTTAGTCTGTCCTAGCTAACTGCGTTTAGCGTAGGGTGAGTTAGGCTACATGCACTTTCACTAGTACAATAAAATTGTCATAAAATGCAATCACAACAGAAATGAAGTGATGGTGAGAATCTGTAAGTGAATGTGCTATGCTTGCGGGCTTGGTTGGTCAACAGGACGAACAACAGGTCTAATGCTAATGGCAACAACAATCTTGATAATGATAATGGTCGTTTGGTCGAATAGCCTATAACACTTGTTAGGACATTATAATCATGTATGAAAAACTCTGTTCAAAAGAAAACTTAGTGAAAGCATTTATCAATGCAAAGAAAGGAAAAACAAAAAAATATTATGTAATAAAATTTGAAAAAGAATTGGATAAAAACCTTGAAAAACTAAGAAAAGAATTAGTCGAAGAAACATATACTCCAAATCCACTTAAAGTATTCATCATTAAAGACCCTAAGACTAGAAAAATATCAAAATCAAGATTTAGAGATAGGGTAATTCACCACGCCCTCATTAACATCCTCAAAAGAGAATTTCAAAAGAATTTTATCTATGACTCTCATGCAAACCAAAAAGGTAAGGGAACGCTAAAAGCTGTAAAGAGATTTAATATTTTTAAAAGAAAAGTATCTAAGAATAATACTAATAAGTGTTATGTATTGAAAGCAGACATCAGACATTATTTTGCAGAGATAGACCACAAAATACTTTTAGAGATACTTTCAAGAAAAATTCATGACAAAAAAGTATTAAGCTTGATTATTAAGATATTAAAAAATTGCGTCGTTCGGGGGGGGTGCGAACGACAAAAAGGGATGCCCTTAGGAAATTTAACAAGCCAGTTTTTCGCTAATGTTTATCTCAATGAACTTGACCAATTTGTAAAACATAACCTCAAAGCCAAATATTATATTAGGTATGTAGATGATTTTATTATTCTCCATGAATCTAAAACAAAGTTAGAAAAATGGAAGAAAAGAATAAGTGGATTTATAGAAAATAAATTAAAAATCGAACTACATCAAGATAAGTCAAAGATAGTAGATTTAAGAAAAGGAGTAACTTTCTTAGGATTCAGAATTTTCCATAAGCACATATTGATTAGAAAAAGTAATCTTAATAAATTTCATAGAAAATTAACAATAACAAAAACGCTTTACAATGAAGAGAGGGTTAGCAGGGATAAGGTCGTGGAATTTTTAGAAGGATGGATTTCTTATACCAAGCATGCAAACATGTTCAAATATAGAAAGAACTTGATTAAAAAGTTCAATAAAGAATTTCCAACTAATAATAAAAAGAGACTTTTAGGAAGCAACAGAAAAACAGCTAATTTTCTAAAGAAATTTGACCATAGTAAATTAGAATTTAGCATCCAGCAAACGCTTTATTTATTAAAGAAAAAAAGGCTTAAACCAAAAGAAATAGCATTAGCTAGAGGTGTTAAGGAATCTACTGTATGGAAACATTTTTCAGAACTTATAGAATATGGCCAATTGGCCGTTTGGGACATTTTACCAAAAATAAAAATAGTAAATATATTGTCTAAAATTAAAAGTCCTGAAGATAAACTTAAAGATATTAGGTTAAGGATTAAACAGAATGGTATGAAATTTGATGAAATTGAATGTGTCTTGGCTCATGTAAAATTTAAAGAAAAAATTAAGAAAGATAATCTATCTACTCAATCTCGACAATATTTAAAAAGTAAGACCACCAACGACAATTAAATAAAATCATAAACAAAAAAGTTGTCCCCTGCGGATGCCAAGATTAGACGGTCGCCCGTCCGCGCAT
>CAYMMZ010000010.1:0-16504 GCA_964391715.1 Candidatus Woesearchaeota archaeon
AAAGAGACTTTTGAGAGGGTTAATAAGTTCGCGAAAGAGATGGATGTTGGTGTTAAGATTCAAACAAATTAATAATTTTTATTTTTTGTTTCTATCAATTGACCTGTATACCCTTCTAGCTCCTCTCATCATTTTGCTAGTATCTCCGCCGGCAATAATATCTTCTCTATCTTCGTCTTTAATTTCCCAAGCATAGAATGAAGGAATTATCGCTCTTTCAATTTCTCCCTTATCTGCATATGCTTCAAGATGAGCTTTTACAGAATTATTCTCAAAACTCAGATTAACATTTTCTTTTACTCTCTTTGAAACCGCAACGTAAGTGTAAAAAAATTCTTCTCCGAGATTTGACAATTCTTCTAAGGCTCTTAAAACTTCTTGCCCAATATCTCGGTGACGTATCCTACTCGTCATTTTTATTAATCCCTCCAAGCCATGTCAAACATGTAGGATAAAGAATTCAAAAAGAAAGGGGAATTTATCCAGACTCCGTAATCGAAATCTTCATGGACGTTTGTTGGTTTGATTGTGAATATTAATTCTTTTTTGTCTGCGATTATGAATCGAGAGTTTAAAGGTTTTGATTTTATTTTTACTCCAAGTTTCTTTGAGAGTTTGTTTGCTTCTGTTTCATCATCCATTATGATAAGTTTTATATCTACATTTCTTTTCTTTAATTTTGCAAAAACATCTTTGAACATTTTTTGTTTGGATAAAAGTTCGTATGCTGAAGAAGCCATGTAAAGAGATTTTTCAGCACTTTCCATCACTCCCTTCATTTGCACATATAAGTTTGATCTTCCTTTGATAGAAGTTGAGAGTTCGTGATTTTTAATGGGCTCTACTCCTGTTTTGTGTAATTGTTCCAGTTCCTTATACTCTTGAGTTTCACTTAAATTTGATAAAACCTTTACTTTTTCTTCTGCAGATTTAACTGTATTGTTTTTCATCTTTTCGATGATTGTTTTTGGTTTTACTGCAAGATATTTTATTGGTTTTCCAAGTTTTTGGATCACAAATCCTCTTTTCTCAAGAGATTCTAATACATCATATGTTCGGCTTCTTGGAACTCCGGATAATTCGGCTATTTCCCCAGCAGATGAAATTCCACGAGAAAGCAAAGCTAACCATACCTTTGTTTCATAAATATTTAGGTCAAAATAACCTTTTAATTTTCTTATTAGTTCTGGTTTTACTATCATTTTCACTACTAGCAGATAATATCTATTTATAAACCTTTCTGTTGTTGTCTTTTTTGGGGGGTTACAAATGGGCTAAACACTTGTCTTTGCTCAAGTGTTTCGTTCAGGGTCGGGGAATTTATGAATGCTCTTTGGGTTTTGGTTAGCGGTTAGAATGGTTATAGTAATGAGGGCTATCCAGTGACTAGATTTTTAGAGATTAAGCTACAAAGATTTTCCAGATGATTAGGCCTATGAAGATTCCTACAGAGATATAAGGCATTGCTGGATAGGATTTACCTTTCCTTGTTTGGCTGAATAAAAATGTTAATCCTGCTAATGCTCCTGCTATTATGAAGAGTGAGGGGATTATATTGTATGCTCTCATAAATACTCCTGCAGTGATTATAGGGAAGATTACATCCCCTCCTCCGAGAATTGCAAGACTTACTTTGAATTTTTTTCCTTTGACTTTCTTTGGCATTTTTTTATTCTTGTATTTTTGCTTAATCTTTTTGATTTGCTTTTTTACTTTATCTGAGACTGAAGGAATTAGGAATCCTCCAAAAATTCTTAGCTCTTCCATTTGGAATTTTGCTATTTTTTGCATTATTCCCGATTTCCAAACTGCCCACATATCATAGATAGAAATTAAGATTAGAAGAGCTATTATAGAAATTGGAGTTAAGATTGGGACGAAGACTGCGGCTATTCCGGGGTAGATTAATAATTCTGTTATGTTGTGAGTGAAGACATTTGATTTGAAGATTTTAAGGTAGGTTAATGGGAGTGCAATTGCTAATGCGATTAATGAGGCGTTTTGTATTGAGTTGCCGAGGAAGGCGCTGATTGAAATTCCAAGTGCTAATGTGATGACGAAGAAAAACCATGTTTTGATTATAAATTTCCATTTGTATTTCATTAGGATGAAAATTAATGCGAAGGCGAATATGAATGCGAAGACAATTGAGAAGAAGTTTGCCATTGGGTCGTCTTCAGGAGATTGAAGTCCGAAAGGTAATTTGTTTTCTATGACTCTTAGTTCTATTTCTCCAGTTTCTGGATTGAGGATGCTCTCAGTTGTAGATGCATATGCATTGACTACGAAGAGACCTATGAATTGGGTAACGAGAAACATTCCTAGAAGAATTAATGTTATTGATAATTTGTGCTTCACTTTGGTTACCTCTTATGAAGTTAAGGGGCTGTGGTTTTTAAGTGTTTTTAGAAATTCACCTTAACCGAATAGTTTCCAAATTCTTCGGCACGATGGTTTCTATTCTATGGGATTTGTAGATGCTGGAAGCAAGGTCTAAAGATTGGGATTGCTCTCCGTGGTTGATTATTAGTTTTCTTGGTTTTGGAGTGATATTGCTCACAAAAGCCATTAGTTCGTTTCTTGAAGAGTGCGCGGAGAAGCCTTCAACATTTTTAACTTCAAAATTTATTTTTACTCTTTCATCTTTTCCGTTTACTTCCATTGTTGTTTCTTTTAATCCTTCCATTACCTGTTTTCCAAGAGAACCTGGTCCCTGATAACACACGAAACAAATTCCATTTTTTTCATTATCTGCGAATTCTCTGAAATATTCAACTGAAGCACCTCCTACAAGCATACCCGATGTTGCAAGAACTACACAAGGTCCTCCGCCGATAACCTCATCTCTTTCTTGTCTGGAGCCTACTTGTTTGAAAGTGTCTGATAAGAATGGATTTTTGTTTGCGAAGATAGAAGATCTTACAGTGTTTGATAAAAATTCTGGATATGCGGTGTGGATGGCATTAATGTCCCAAATCATTCCGTCAATATATATTGGGACTTTGGGGAGTTTACCTGCTTTCATTGCATCTTCTAAGACTAGCATGGATTCCTGCGCTCTTCCTAGACCTAGTTCTGGAATTAGAAGTTTTCCTCCTCTAGAAATTACCTTATTTACATATTCTATTAGTTGTTGTTCTGTTTCTTTTCTAGGACCTGAAGTTCTGTCTTTTCCTCCATAGGTAGATTCTAAGTGAAGGGTTTCTAACCTTGGGAAATGTGTTGCTGCTGGTTCAAGCAGACGGGATTTTCCGAATTTTGAATCTCCGGTGTATAGGAAATTATGTAGGCCGTTTCCTACATTAAAATGAACCATTGCTGAGCCAACTACATGGCCTGCATTATACATTGTGATTCTTACATCTGGAGTGATGTCTGTGACTTCGTTGTAATTTAAACATATAGAGTGTTTTACCATTGTTCTAACATCTGAAGACTTGAATAGTGGTTGTGCTGCTTGTTTGAAAGCGACTCCGATGAAATCTAGAGATAAAAGTGCTGCAACATCTCTTGTTGGAGGAGTCATGTAAATTGGGCCTTTATAACCCATTTTGTAGAGATAAGGGACTATTCCAACATGGTCTAAGTGCGCGTGAGAGATGACTACTGCGTCAAGGGTTGATAGGTCTAACTCTGGTGCTTCAAGATATGGATACTTATTTTTTCCTTGACCTGAAACATCTATTCCACAATCAATTAAGATTTTAGACATTGGTGTTTGTAGAAGAAAACAACTTCTTCCGACCTGTCTTCCTGAACCAAGTAATGTCAATCTTACCCATTCTTCCATTTTTTCAGAATTCCATTCTTTGTAGATTTTTTCTCCAATAGAGTTAAGGAATTTTTTTCTGTAGGAGTTATCTTGATAGAGGACCTCTCTGATTTTTTCAGTTATTTTAGATTTTATCGCAGGGCTTCTTTGAATTTGAGGTTTCCAGTGTGTGTGTTCCCTTATTTCCTTTAATAGAGAACCTGCTTTTCCAATTGCTAATCCTGGTTTTTTTGTCTCAATTATTACTGTGCTTCTCTGAGGGTCAAAAATTATTTGTTCTATTTCTGCGTCGCTTGGAAGAATTTCTCTTATTTTAGTTTCAGTTTCCTCTTGCTTCATTAAAATTTTTTTGTCTCCACGAAGTTCTATTCTTTTTTTGATTATTCCTACAATTTCTTTTATCTTTTCATCTCCATTTTTTAAAAAAGCTGTGTCTGAAGTGTAAACTACAATATTTGCACCTTCAAAGATAGTCGAGCTAACTACCCCTCTTGGTAACTTCTCTTCAATTGTTTTTAAGATATCTGCCATTTTGAATAATTAATATGATTAATTGTGTTCTTGGTAAATGTTTTCAACTCTTTGTTTTGAAACGTGTTTTATTCCTTCTTTTGTAATTGTGAAGACATCTACTCCGTGTCCCGATGCGGTGTCTCGTTCACTAGATGATTTGATTGATTCTATTGCTAGTTCTACTCCTTCTTCCATTGTCATGTTTGGTTTGTATTGTCTTTCTAATAGTCCTAAAATGTAGGGCATTCCAGAAGAGAAGTTTGCATCAAAATCTTCTACTTTCATTGTGCTTCCTGCTGGCTCTACAGAATAGAGTTCTGCTTCTCCATTTTCGTTTATCCCTCCAACCATTAGTCCTGCCATGAATGGAATCATAGAGGGTTGTCGAATGTTGTTGTAAGACATCATCGCAATCATATTTGAGGCTTCTTTTACTGAAGGTTTCTTTTTATCTTTTAATTCTTTTAATTTTAATTGGGCCTTGATTAATTTTTTTGCTAACTCAATGTCTGAAGCGGTTCCTGTTCCAGAGATTACAATGTAGTCATTTATTGCATCGACTTTTTGTTTGTTTTTATTCATAACTATTTGTCCGCCTGCAGTGGTCTTTCGGTCACCTGCCATGACTACGCCGTCTTTACACACAATTCCTACTAGGCTTGTACCTGTTGTTAAAATATTCTTCTTTAAATTTTCATCCATTTTATTCATTTTAGAATCTTAAGTTTCTAGAATTTATAATATTCTCTATTTAGTGTTGTTTAAAAGGTTTTTGGTGGTTTTACACACACAAAATCCTTATAAACGGCAGTTTCTTATGAGTTTTATGAATTATGAAGCGTTACTCTCTGAAGCATATGAGAATGTTGAGCCAGTTGAAGAGTGTGAGCGTTTTGAGATTTTGAAAGTAAGTGGACATCATGAAGGAACTCGGACGATTGTTTCCAATTTTTCTCAAGTTGCTTCTTGTCTTCGAAGACCTACTGCACATATAGCGAAATTTTTATCCAAAGAACTTGCTAGTTCTGGAGAAATTAAGGGTGACCGGATGATTTTGTCTAGGAAGTTGGCTTCTAAGGATATTAATGAGAAAATTGAAAAATATGTGAATAGGTTTGTACTTTGTTCTAAATGTAAGAAGCCAGATACTGAGCTGAATACTGAGGGTGCAAAGACTTTGATGAGGTGTCTTGCTTGTGGGAACAAACAGGAAGTTTCAAAAATTTAAGAACTAAACGAATGGAGGAAAAAATGGAAGGAAGATGTATGAAATGTCAAGAGCAAAAGACGATGAAGGATGTCGATATGACACAGACTAAGCGAGGCGGATTTATGGCCAAAGGAAAGTGCGAGTCATGTGGGACTACTGTTTGTAGGATTTGCGGAAAGGATAATGCTATGAAGATGGTAGAGTCTGGGGAAGCTAAAAAGGCTTTTTAATTAATTAGTTATATTCATTCCCCTTTTAGGGAGAAGGGGAATCTTATTTTTTTGTGTTTTTAGATGGTTTTTGGAGAAGGTTTGGAGATTAGTTGGTTTTGCGAAATTATTTGAAACATAACTTTCGCATAGATTAAATATGAAGAAGGAAATTTTTCTTTTTTTTCGCTATCGTGTAAAACTTCGCGTTTCTTAATTTTTGTATTTTCCTTCTTTTTCTTAAGAATATAAAGAGGAAAACAACCGAAGCTATTTTCCTCAACACTTAACCGAAGTCAAGCGACTAACCGAAGTTAGTATAATGTCATAGTTGAATATGTATTTAAAGCTTTTGGTTTGAGGATTTTGGCTTAGTTTTATAAACTCTTTTCGATTTTTTTAGAAGATGGGAGATATTTTATTGAAGGCTCATGAATCGTATCGTTTAGTTATTGCTATCTGTGATAAGGAGCTTTTTGGTAAGAAGTTTGTTGAAGGAGAACGTCAGCTTGACTTGACAGGGGAATTTTTTAATGGGCAGGAGTTCGATGAAGAAGGGGTTTCATTAGAGATTAATAATTTTTTGAGAGAAGATGCAACTTTTAACATTGTTGGAGAGAAATCTGTTGGTGTGGCGAAGAAGCTTGGGATTGTGACAGGAGATGGAGTGAAGGAAGTTGATGGAATCCCCTTTGCTTTGGTTTTGTTGTGATAGTTTTATAAATCTAATTTTGGTAATTTATTTATGGCATTTAGCAAGTTTAAAGATAAGACCAAGAAGAATAAGCCGAAGGTGTTCGTACCTGGGCAAGAAGGTCCTGTTAGGGTTAAGTTGCCTCAAGGGAGAGAAGTTATCGGAATAATTACTCAAAGATGTGGCGGGAGTCGGATGATGGTTTCTTGTATGGATGGAAAGACTCGAAATTGTCGTGTTCCTGGTCGGAAGAGGAGAGGTCTTTGGCTTCGTGAGGGAGATGCTATAATTATTGAGCCGTGGGAATTTGATGATGATAAGGGTGATGTTTTGTTTAAGTATACTCCGAACCAAGTGGAAAAGTTGAAGCAGATGGGGAAATTAACTACTGAGGCTAGTGAGTTTTAGAGATTTTCTAACATTTCAAGGCTGATTTTCTTTGTTGCCTTAATTTTGAGATTGGCTTTTGAGAGGTCTTGTTTTTTGTTGTAGCCATGGAGGAGGGCGATGCATTTCATGCCTGCTCTTTTTGCTGCGATTACTCCGACAGAAGAATCTTCTATAACTATGCAATCTTTTGGTTTGATTTTAAGTTTTTTGCCGTGATTAAATAGGCTTCAGGATTTGGTTTTAGTTTTCGGACATCTTCCATTGTTGTGATTACATCAAAAGATTTGGAGAGCTTTGCTTTTTTGAGAATTTTCATTGTGCGAGGTTTATTAGAGGAAGTTGATATTGCTGTTTTTATTTTAGTCTTTTTTAATTCATGAATTAGTGATGTAGTTTTTTTAATTATTGGCGAAGATTCTATTAATTTGTTGTAACCCTTTAATCTGTTTTTTTCGAATTCTTCGTAGTTAAAAGAATATTTTTTCATGAAATAGTCTTTATAATCTTCAGGCCTTACTCCTATAACCTTTTCTGTTTCTTCCTTTGTGATTTTTACTCCAACTTTTTTGAACGCTTGTTTTACCGACTTTATGTTTGCAGGAGAAGAATTTATGATGACGCCATCTTTATCGAATATCACCGCTTTTATGTTATCGGTTAGGGTTTTTAGTATAAAAGGTTTTGGAGATTTCATAAAGTCTTCTATCCTCCTATTTAATTCGAAGTATTCTCCATTTATTGGAGAATCTCCAAGATTAGTGAAATTTCAAGAACCAAGGGTGCGTTGTTAATTTTATAAACTTCTTTTTTATAATTGAAGTATGAGAAGTATTGATGTTGAGCGGATGAATAAAGTTAAGAGGGCTGTGCCTGTGATAGAGAGTCGTATAAAAGTTAAGATTTCTTTTAGGAAGGATAAGGTGATGATTAAAGGGGCAGAGCTGAATGAATTTTTAGTTGAGCAGATTATTCGGGCAGTTGATTTTGGATTTCATATTGATGATGCCATGCTTTTGAAAAATGAAGATTTTCTTTTGGAGTTCATTGATATTAAGGAGCATACAAGGAGAAATAATATTAAAGATATTAGGTCTCGGTTGATTGGAACAGGGGGAAAAGCAAGAAAGACTATTGAGAATTTAACTGGTTCGGCTATTGTGATAAATGGAAATGATGTTGGGGTGATTGTAGATAGCGACCATTTAGATGCGGTAACTCAAGGGATAGAGTCAATTATTCAGGGTTCAAAACATGGGAATGTGTTTGCTTATTTGGAGAAACAAAATATTTCTAGACGGAAATTTGATGAGGACGATTTGGGGTTGAAAGAAAAGATTGAGGAATGAAACGCTTCGGAGAGGACTCTACTCACGATTCACTCTAAAATTTTTCAAGTAATACTTTAAGAAAAATTCGAGCAAATTCTTCGCCTCCGACGCCGTCGGTTCTAAAAACGCTTCGGAGAGGACTCGAACCTCCGACATCACGGTTAACAGCCGTGCGCTCTACCTGCTGAGCTACCGAAGCATAAGAGATTATCAAAAAAAGCATATTTAAAACTAACTAATAAGGTTTAGTTTACTTTAAAAAAGAATTTTTACATTTAATTATATGGCGAAGAAGAAAACAAAAGTAATTGTTGCGATGTCTGGAGGAGTTGATTCCTCTGTTGCAACTTTGCTTATGAAGAAGAAAGGGTATGAGGTTATCGGGGTTTTTTTGAAGTGTTGGAGTGACTCTAAGAATTCTTATGGAGAATGCACTTGGAGGGAAGAGAGGCGGTTTGCTCAGAGAATTGCGAATAAACTCAAGATTCCTTTGGTTACTGTAGATGCTGAGAAAGAATATAGGAAGTTTGTTATTGAGGAGATGTTTAAAGATTACCGACGCGGAATTACTCCGAATCCAGATGTTTTGTGTAATGAAGTTGTGAAGTTCCCTTTTTTGCTTAGGGAGGCGAAGAAATTTGACGCAGATTACATTGTTACAGGGCATTTTGTTGAAGTTGGAAAGCGTTTTGGGAAGTGGAATTTATATCGTGGGAAGGATGAGATGAAGGACCAATCTTATTTTTTATATCGGTTGAAGGAGAAGGATTTGAGGAAGATGATTTTTCCTATTGGGAGATATACAAAGAAACAAGTTAGGGAGATTGCTAGGAAAAACGGATTTTTGAATCATGAGAAGAAGTCCACTGTGGGGATTTGTTTTATTGGAAAGACTAATATGAAGGATTTTTTGAAGTCCAAGATTCGGCCAAAGATTGGAGATATTATAGATGTGGAAGGAAATATCCTTGGGAAGCATGATGGAGTTGCATATTATACTATTGGGCAAAGGCTTGGACCCCGATATGATTTAAGTATAAAGAAATCTGGAGGGGCAAAGATGCCTAGGTGGTATGTTGCTAAGAAGGATGTTCGGAAAAATATTTTAGTGGTTGCTCCTGCTGGACATGAGATTCTTTATAGAAAAGATATTGTTGTGAAGGAATTTCATTTGATTAATGGCGGTGTTGCCGGGTTTAAAAAGAAGATCTCTCGAAAGCCGGTGAGAGTTCATGCCAGGATTCGTCATGTTGGAGAGCTTGTTCCTTCAAAGATTAGTTTTAGCGGTGGGAAGATTAAGTTGAGTCTTGGACGAAAGCTCGACGGGGTTTCTAATGGACAGGCGGTTGTTTTGTATAAGGGTCGTAAGGTTCTTGGCGGTGGAGTTATTTCAGAGTAGTTTTTGAGCGGTTTTTGAGAAGAATTTGTTGATTTTCGTATATTTGGAAAGATAGGAAGATATAAATAGAAATTATGTTATTATTATATAATGTAACATAACGTTTAAAAAGAAACTGACGAATATTTACGTGTAGGACTAAAAATTTAGATAAATTTAAAAATGGAAAATTTAAGATGAAAGTGGCAAAGGGAGAAAGGTTAAGTATCTTGCACACAGCACCTATTGCAATTCAAGTTTCTAGAAGTTTAAAATATGCAGGAACTGAGAGGATTGCATTAGCTCTGAATCAAGTTTATCATGAACAAGGACATAGGTCTTTCGTAGCTGCTTCAGGAGATTCAGATTTAGGACCTTATGGTCGTTTGATACCTACCCGTCCGGAATGTTTATGGACTGCAAATGGTACCGAGCGTAAAATAGTTAGATCAGAAGATGCTTATGGGGACCACTATAAGAAGTCTTTAGAATTTGCTGTAAATAATGGGATAGATATTATTCACGACCATCCTGGACAGTTTATCGTGACTTCTGATGAATATTCTCAAGGAGGGGATGGAATTCCTGTGGTTACTACAATTCATGGAGGTTTGTCAGTTGTTAAAAATGAGAAATATGCACATTTTAGGAGATTACAAGATGAAGGTGCTCCTGTTCATTTTGTGAGTATAAGTGATTCTCAAAAGAAGAAGTATGAGAGTTTGACAGGGATAAGAATTGATAAAATGATTTACAATGGAGTTCCTATCGATGAACTCCCATTCAAAGCAGAAAAGCAAGATTACCTTTTATGGTTAGGGAGGATTTCTTCAATTAAGGGGGCAGATTTGGCGGTAAGGGTGGCTCGGGAGACTGGGAGACCTTTGATAATCGCAGGAGAGATCCACGCTCCGTTTAAATCTTTTTATGATGAAACTATTTCCCCATATTTAACTAACTCCATAAATGATTTTTCTCCTGAAGAACAAGAGGCTCGTAGAAAAGGATTGGTAGGTAGGTTATCTAGTGGGGCTCAGATTGTTGGAGAAGGAGAAATTCTTTTTATTGGGCCTGTAGATAATAGTCAAAAAGCAGTTTTATTTGCCAATGCGTATGGAGTTTTACAACCTAACCGGTGGGATGAACCTTTTGGATTAGTTATGGCAGAAGCTTTAGCTACAGGCACCCCAGTCGTAGGAACTCATGCAGGATCCATTCCGGAATTAATTAAAGATGGTGTAACTGGATATGTTATCGAACCTAAGTGGACAAATAAGGAAGATACTAGCGGCACTGTTAAGGGGGATATTGAAAGAACCTTTGACGATGAATTAATGGTGAATGATTTAATTTCTGCTGTTAATGATTTGGGAAGAATTGACCCTGCAAATTGTCGAAGGGATGCTGTTGAGAGATTCTCCCAAGAAGTTATGGGTAAGAATTATCTGAGGTTTTATGAAAAAATCTTAGCGTCCCATTAATCTTATAAATCTCATTATCTTGTTTATATTATGCAATTAAAAGAGGCGATAAAAAAGCGTAAAGCTGTTGTTCGTTACCATCATAAGAAGCCAGATTGGCGAAAGATTATTCGGGCGATTGATATGGCTCGTTATTCTCCGAATGCTGATGGGAGAAATGTTTTGAAATTTATTTTAGTTTCAAATAAAAAATCTATTAGTGAATTAAGTGAAGCTACTCAACAAAGCTTTGTTGGAACTGCACAATATCTTGTTGTTGCTGTAAGTGATGATTCTAAACTTGTCAGATTTTATGATGAGCGAGGTGTTAGATATTCTTCTCTACAGGCAGGAGCCGCTATCCAGAATTTCTTGCTTGCTTTAACTGAGCTGAAATTAGTCACAAAATGGGTTAAACATTTTTCAGATGTTGACGTTAAAAGAATTTTAAAGATATCTAATGAATTGTCTGTTGAAGGAATTTTTCCAATTGGAATTGAGACAAAAGTTAGGTCTCCTGAAGAGAAAAGAAAAGATTTAGAGAATACTATTTTCTTTGATAAGTGGGGCAATAAAAAGATGGCTCGGGAAACACGTGTTAGTGTAGATAATTCTTAGTTTTTATAAAAATATTAAAAATTTAAATATATAAGTGCCCCATTTTTTGGTCTGGGGCAATAAAAAATAAAAATAAAGTTTGGTATTGAAGATTTCAGATTTTCCCACCCAAACGAATTTTTCTTCGAATAATTCTCCCACCCTCAAGTGGGCGAAATCAAAGATTTCGCATATTTAGTAAATCCTTTTACGTTTTCAATACCTTATTGATTTATCTTAAATCGTCAAGACCTAGTTCGTTAACACTTACAGTTTCTTCGTTTTCGAAGCTACTTGAGTTTTTTCCTAAGATGTAAGGGGATTTTACTCCTGTCATAATTGTGATGACTCTTACTCTCCCTTGGAATTCTTTGTTAACTCTTGCACCAATGATAACCTGTGCTTCAGGACTTAAATTTTCTGTTACAAGTCGTCCGATATTATCGAATTCTTCTAACTTTAAGTCTGGTCCGCAGGTAATATGAACTAGGGCACCAGTTGCTCCCCGATAATCTACATCCAATAATGGATGTGTTAGGGCTTGTTGAACTGCTGCGTCTACTCTCGCGTTGGAATTATCTTCTCCGATACCGATAACCGCTACATCTCCGTTCTTCATGATACTTGAGACATCTGCATAGTCTAAGTTGATTAAGGAAGGTAGTGTGATTGTTTCAACGATACCTTTAATCATTGTAGAGACTAATTCGTTTGCTACTGCGAAAGCTTGTTCCATTGGTAGTTGGCCTGCAATATCTACTAACCGGTTGTTATCAAGAACGATAACAGTGTCTACAGTTTCTCGAAGTTCTTGTAGGCCGAACTCTGCTTTGTCGATTCTTGCTTTTTCTGCTTCGAAAGGCATTGTAACAACTGCAATTACTACGGCTCCTGCTTCCTTAGCTAATTGAGCGACAACAGGTATGGATCCTGTTCCAGATCCTCCTCCCATACCAGCCAGAACGAAAACCATATCCGAATTCGAAACGGATTTCTTCAGGTCAGTAAGAGATTCTTTCGCTGCCTCTCTTCCTTTCTTAGGGTAACCCCCACATCCAAGACCTCTTGTCAACTCTTTTCCTATAAGAAGTTTCTCGTCGGACTTTGTGATAGATAGGTGAAGTGCGTCGGTGTTAATCCCGTAAATTGTCGCACCATTGATACCTTTATTGAATAGCCAGGTAGCCATGTTACATCCACAACCTCCACATCCGAAAACTTTGATATTTGCCTTACCGGCTCTTAATTCATCAAAATTGATGCTGTTTGCTTCTGCAGTCTCGATAGCTTCTTTTGCAAAATCTAATGGCATTTTCTCTTTTTATTAAACCTCCTTTCAAATTTTTCAGTATGACAAAATTTTATTGGAAATCTGAATTATTTAATCTCAGATTGTTAAAATTAGGAGGATGGTTTTGTTTAAAAATATATATGTGGTTGGGAGGTGGTTGGAAAATTAGTCTAAGGGATTTTCTTTTAAGAAATTACAGAGGTTTTCTTTGAATTTTTCTAAATCTTCTGAGTTTACTGCCCCGCCTGAAGAATTAAAGTGGCCTCCAGCTTTTCCTTCAAGATTTCCAATTCCAGCTTTTAAGAGAGTTGCTAGATTTATTTTTCCAGAGTTACTTCTTGCACTAAATGTTACTTTCCCATTATCCTTTGGACTAGCAAAAATGAAAATTTTGTCTAAGTTTTCTTTTCTTTGACTTATTTTGTTTATAACTATTGGTTTAACAGAGTATTTTGGTTTAAAGTAAAAATAAATAATCCCTTCAATATTTTCTTTATCTGATTCAAATTTGGAAATGATTTTATTTGTTTCTTCTTGGATTGGTTTTGAATATTTTTCTACTGTGTCTAGTTTTGTAGGGCTTTCTAGCTTTTGAATTATTGAGAAAGATTTTTCTGCTTCTTTGTTTAGATAGATTATGCTATCAGATATTGGAGATGCGATTTTTTCTTCAAACTCTTCTCGAGTCATATTTAAATTATCTAAGGCATCTTTTATGAATTCTTCATTTTCTTTATAGAGATGTCCTGAATCACTTATCACTCCTGATAGTGCGAGCCATTTTTTCCCTCCAGTTAATTCGTATGCGCTTCTGGCTGAAGGAATGTAGCCTCTATACATTGTTCTGTATTCAATTACCGAATCTGGGAGTTTTGCATCACTTGGATGATGATCCATGAAAAGAATTTCTTTGCCTTTATATTTCTCTAAGATTTGGACTATTGTTTGTGCTGCAAGGTCGGTTGTTATAATTTTATTAAATTCTTCTAATGGGAAATCTTCTAATTCTGAAGAGTTACGAGAGAATGTAAATTGTTTGACCTTTGCTTCTTTTTTTAGGCAGTGGTCGAAGAATAGTGTTCCTGAGGTGAATCCATCTGGGTCGTGGTCTGTTATGATTGCTACGTTGTCTGTCTTAGAGATGTTATCAATGAATTCTTGAGCTTGTTTTCTTATGGCGTCGTTCATTTTATAGTCAGTTATTTAAGATTTTTAAATCAAACCTTTTTCAATTCCTTCTTCTAAGGTTCGTTTTCCTGTGGCGATGAGAGCTTCTTTGTAAGTAATTATTGGTTTTGGGTATTTTGCGAAGTCGTCTATTGCGATTCTTGGGCAGGCTAGTTCTAAGAATGCGTCCACATTATAGAAGTTCATTAACTTATCAGGAGAAAGCTCATTCATAGTAATCAAAATAACTTCCTTTCCAGCTTTTTTTAAGTCTTCAAGAATCATTTTTGGAACTCCAAATTTTTGTCCCGGTTTTATTTCTGTGATGATTCCGATTTTTTTTGCCTCTTTGAATTTTTCGATTGACATAATCCTTTGTCTTAGGATTTTATCTCTAACTCCTGTCATTTCAGTTACTTTATCATTATATACATCTAGAAGGATTACAGGGTTTTCTACGGCTAGGCTTGCTCCCATAGAATGGAAATTATTCCCAAGAACTAGGAATGCGTCTACTTCTTTTGAAATCGTTTTTAATCCTGTGAATTCACAACCAACTACATGACCCTCGTATGCTGCATAGCCCTTTTTGGCTGAAAGGATAATATTTTTTCCATTCTCTTCGTAGAATTTAATTATACCTTCTATTTCATGTTTGTGTTGAATTGAAAAGGAGAGTCCTAAAGTTTTGTAGTCTTTTATATTTTCTAAGGATTTTTCTAGGATTGGTTTTAAGTCTAGTTCATCTTTTACTTCTATGTATAGTATTGGGAAATCTGAATTGATGAATTTTGCGTGACCGAAATGAACTATTAAGTCTGCTCCGACATCTTTTGCTTCTTGAGGAGAGATTGAACAACCGCCCCAACATGTTTCTCCGGAGAAGATTACTTTTATTTTTAGAGATTCTATGGTTTTTTGGATTTCAAATGCGTTTTGTTTGATACCTTCAGGTAACTGAACTAAAACCTTTGACGGTTTTAGTCTTTTTAGTTCAGAGACTAGTTTAGGTAGTTCGAAGTTTAATGTCATGTAATTTTGGAGAATGAATAGTTTTTAGGTTTATTGGTTTTTTGTTGGAATGATTTGGCTTTAGAAATCACTTGCCAGCTTAAACATTAATTCTTCTTGGAAGTGGGGGGTGTTGATTTGGAGGCCTACTTCTTTTTCATTGATTTTTCCTATTGGGACTGAAATCGCAGGAATTCCTGCAATTGATGCAGGAGTTGTTGTGATATCGTAGTTGTACATGTCTTTTATTGAGATGGCTTCTCCTATTTTGTGAGCAGTCTTTGGGACTGTGGGGAGAATTATTGCGTCTACTTCTTTGAATAATTTGTTGAATTGTTCCTTGATGAATGCTCTTGCTCGAAGAGCTTCTTTGTAATATCTTCCATCATGTTCAGCTTTTGTGATTTCACTTCCTCCAATTATTCTTCTTAGAACTTCTGGTCCTGCAGAGCTTTCAATTTTTTTACCAAAACGTCTCCCTTCAAACTTTCTTGTTGTTGAGAAAAATTCTGTGTAGACTAAAATGTAATAGGTTTGGATTGAGATGTCTAATGGAAGATTTACTTTTTTTATTTTCCAACCTTTCTTTTTTGCAATCTCTTCTGTTTTTGTTTTAATTAAATCTGCAATCTCTTTGTCGCAGAATTTGCTTACATCTACTAGGCCAATTATTCCCTTCTTTGTGATTTTTTCTTTTGAATTGGATTCCCCACCCAAACTCGCAGTTGCTCGCCCCCTCCCTGAAGTTGGCGAACCTATGGTTCGCTGATTTATTAAATCCAATGTTTGATTAGAGTTTGTTGTTTGGTCGAAGTTGTCTTGGCCTTGGATTATATTGAAAATTAGCTTTGCATCTTCTGGAGATTTGGTTAGTGTTCCAACGCAATCTAATGACATAGAGAGGTCAATAAGGCCGTATCTTGAGACTGCTCCGTAGGTTGGTTTTAGTCCGACAACTCCGCAATGGGAAGCAGGATTCCTGATTGAGCCTCCAGTATCTGAGCCTATAGCGAAGTCACAGAGTTCTGCTGCTACTGCGGCTGCTGAGCCTGAACTTGAGCCTCCAGGGATTAACTCAGGGTTTCTTGGATTTTTTGTTGGTCCGAATGCAGATGTTTCTCCACTTGCTCCACTTGCGAACTCGTCCATGTTGAGCATCCCTAAGATGATTGCATCTTCCGCTATTAGTTTGTTGATGACTGTTGCGTTGTAAGGGGAGATATATCCTTCGAGAACTTTTGAAGCACAATTTGTTTCTAGGCCCTTTACTGAGATGTTTGATTTTACAGCAAAGCAAAGCCCTGCAAGACGCCCCACATCTCCTTTTTCTTTGATTCTTTTGTCAATAGCTTTTGCTTGGGAAATCGCATTTTCATTTAATTTTAAGAAGATGTTTAGGTCTTTTGTTTTTGGCGTCGCTATTTTTTTTGAGAAGGCTAGAACGTTTTCTACTGCTGAGAGTTTTCCTGCGGATATTTGTTTGG
>CAYMMZ010000010.1:16604-23168 GCA_964391715.1 Candidatus Woesearchaeota archaeon
TTCTTTTTCTTTTTCGGATACTTCATGCCAAAGTGAATTTTGTGTCATGTTTTGGTAAAGGGGTTGGAGGATTTAAAGGTTTTTGTTTAAGATAGGGGGCTTCACATCTGGCTTCGCTTAGGTGTTTCGCTTGCAGGGGAAGTTTGGTAAGGTGTTCTGAGTTTGGATGATAGATTTAAATTATTTTTTGGGATAAGATTTGGATAGAGTATATAAATATTTAAAAAGTTTGGGGGACGAAAGATTTTATGGGAAGAATTGGAGAATATGTAAAAAGTTTGGAAAAGTCTGCTGGAATAGGAAAGAAAATAGAGGGGAATTTGAGAGCGTATATTCGTCTTTCGGATGGAGAGCTTAGGGCGAGAAGTAGTAATGAAAGGTGTCCGGAAACCAATCTAGGTGAAGGGTGCGTGGATCCAGTTTATGAGCTTCTTTTTAATTTATTTGATTTTCCGCTTCAGTATGTTCAAGGTCAGGAGAGTCGTCATGAAAGGTATAATGAGTTTGATACTGAGGTAAAGTTAGAAGCAGGAGGATTAATGCAAATGATTGAGATGAGAGCTATGGACAAAGAGACTTATGACCATTTAGCTGAATCTTCAGAACTTGATTTAATAAATGAATGGTGTGAGAAGTTTTCTAGAGAGAGTGCCCAAGTTTAATAATCCGTTAAGTTTAAATTAGTGATTTTTTATTGATGGTTATGGAAGAAAGGAATTGTGTGTTTTGTAACTTCTCGGATGATGAACCTGACATCATATTGGAGGATGAAGATTTTATTGTGAAGAGGAATATTAAGCCATTAGTAGAAGGACATTCATTGGTTATTCCGAAGAAACATTTTGAAACTTTTTCTGATTTACCTGCGGATTTATATTCTAAGTTTTTAGAGATTACTAAGAAGGCTGTAGATATTTTATTAGAAGAGACGGGGGCTAAGGGTTATAATCTTGTTGCTAATAACGGGGAAGAATCTGGACAAGAGGTTTTTCATTTACACTTGCATATTTTACCAAGGACTGGAGATGATAATTTTAAGTTGAGAATTTAAGGAGTTAATCTTTCTCTGTCTCGTGGGAATGGGACTGCTTCTCTTATATTATCTAGGCCTAAGGAGAGCATTGTTAATCTTTCAAGTCCGAGAGCCCATCCTGCGTGAGGGGGAGCACCGTATCTGAAGGAGTCAATGTAATCTTTGAAATCTTTTGGGTCAAGATTTAATTCTGGGAGTCTTTTTTCTAGAATTTCTGGGAGGTGGACTCTTTGTCCTCCTGAACAAATTTCCATGCCTTTCCATATTGCGTCGAATCCTTTTGAAGAGTCTTTTCCTTCGGGCATGATGTAGAATGGCTTTCCTTTTAATGGCCAATCGTGAACCATAACAACTGTGTCAGGGAAGAGTTCATCTAGTTTTCTTTCAGCTTCTCCTGAAAGGTCATGTGCAGGCATTTTTACTTTTTCTTTTTTCATAAGCTCTGCAGTTTCTTTGAAAGTTAAGTATTTTATTTTTGGGATTTTTAATTTTACATTTAAGGTTTCTAATTCTTCTGCTCTTTCTTCAATTACTTTCTTTACCATGAATTGCATACATTTTCCTAGGACCTCCATTACTTTTTTGTCGTCTGCGAATGCTTCTTCATAATCTAATTGTCTTGCTTCATTTAGATGCCTTGTAGTGTTATGTTTTTCTGCTCTCCATGCTGTGAAGATTGCAAAAACTTTTTCCATTGAACAGGCGAACATTTGTTTGTAGAGTTGACAACTTTGAGAGAGATAAGCTTCTTTTTCAAAATATTTTGCTTTGAATAGTTCTGTTCCCCCTTCACTACTTGCCCCAATGAGGGAAGGTGGGAAAACTTCAATTCCATCGTTTTCTATCATGAATTCTCTAAATGCTTGTGCTATAGTGGATTGAACTTTGAAAATTGATTGAGCCTTTTTTGTATGAAAATCTAAAAATCTATTGTCTAGTCTTAGTGGTAGTTCTGTTTTTGAAAAATCTGAGACGTCAATTGGTAAGGGGTCTTTTGCAGGGGCGATTATGGTAATAGATTCTGGTAGAATTTCTTTTCCTCCAGGTGCTTGTTTTGAATCTTTTAGTTCTCCAATAATTTCTATTGCAGATTCTCTTTTTAAGTTGTCCATTAAATCAAAGGTTTTTTTGTCAGTTTTTCCGTCAATCCCAGTTACCTGGATTCTTCCAGTAATATCTTTTAGAACAATGAACCTTACTTTTTTTAGGTCCCTTGTATCGTGAACCCACCCCTTTAACAGAGCTTTTCCTTTTGACTTGAATGCCTCTTTGATGTATGTCCTTTCCATAAAGTTTTTATGTTTGAGAGGTTTATAAGTTTTGAGATTTTTTTGGTTGTGGCGAGAGATTCCCTCCCAGAGAATTTTAGATTTTCTCCTCCCTTATGTTTGGCGAAGCTTTGCTTCGCAGATTTAGTAAATCTCTCTTTTGGAAAATTGCAATATTGCAAAGACTTATTAATGTCTTTTTTTTCTTTTTTTTATGGAAATTGATGCGAAAGATTTGGAAAGCACTTTGAGTAATGATAAGATGGAGGCTGCTCCAGAATCTGCTCCACAACCTCAGATGTCAAAAGAAGAAGAGATTGGATTTCATAAAGGTTCCTTGAATACTTTGGTTAGTGAGAGAAATGAATTAGTTAAGATGGTTGGAAATGTGGAAAATATAATGCAGATGCATATTACTCGGTTAAAAGAGTTGGGTGTTGATGTCGGAAATGGAAAGTAAAAGAAGAGGTTTGGTGATAGGTGCAATTTCTGGTGCTGTTGGAGGAAGTCTTGGTGCCGTTTCAGGTTCTAGTAGTCTTTTAGTTGTAGGGATTGTTTCAGCCGTTTTCGCTTTGCTTGTTGCTTGGGGTATTAGTGGGTTGGTTAAATAAATTCTCTTAGAGCTTCACTTACTTCCTTACCGCTTACCTGTCCTTTGAATTTTGCCATTATTAATCCCATGTAGGCTCCCTGAGAGAGGCCAGGTTTTTCTTTGATTAGTCTTTGGACTTCTTCTGCTAAGTTGATGTTAGATTTCTTTAGAGCTTCTTTTAAAGTAGTTCCTTGGACTATCTTTTGTAAGACATTTTTTACATCATGGATTTGAATTTTCTTTCCGACAACTTCTAGAATAGCTTCTAGAGTGTGAAGGTTTAGGGCTTTTGCCATTTGCTCTTGACTCTTGGTTTCTTTCTTTGCGATTTCTTTTTGGAAGATGGTTAGAACTTTTGCGATTAGGTCTGGATTGTCAATTACTGATGAAAGAGTTTTGAAATCTTCTACTTTATTTTCTTTTAAGATTAATTTTATTAGCTCATCGTTTAGTCCAAATTCTTTTAAGTAGGATTTATGTTCTGAGCTTAGTTTTGGCAAGTTCTTTTTTGTTTCATCCATTAGGTTTCTTGAGATTTTTTGAAGTGGGATGTCCGTTTCAGGATACATTCGAGCACTTCCCGGCATTGGTCTGAGATATTCTGTTGTTGCGTCTGGATTTACTTTTCGAACTTCACTTGTACATTCTTTTTTGTCGAGGCATTTTTGTTGTCTTTCGATTTCATTATTTACAGTTTTAATCATCATCTTTTGGTCTTGGAAGCCTTTGATTTCAACTCTTTTGCTTCCCTTTATGGAAATATTCACATCTTGTCTGATTGTCCCTATTCCTCTTTTTACATTACAACTTCTTAGAATTTCTCCGATTTTTAATGCAGCTTCTTTAATTTGCTCTGGAGTTTTTAAATCTGGTTTTGTCGTTATTTCTACTAGGGGAATCCCGAGTCTGTCTAATCTAAATGTGGTTTCATTTTTTCCAACATGTTTTTTGTGTTCTGTTGTAACTTTTCTTGCAGAGTCTTCCTCAAGGGCGATAGATTCAATCTCTACCTTTCCTTCAGAAGTTTGGATGTAACCATCGTGGGCAATCATCATTGTTCTTTGGAATCCTGAAGTGTTGGAGCCATCAATTACTGTTTTTCTCATTACTTGTGTTACTGGGAATATTTTAGCATTTAGAAGGTGAGATATTTGGAGTGCGATTTTTAATGCTTCTTCATTTGTTTGGTGTGGGGGTTCTTCGTCTAATTCTACTAAGCAATTTGTGTCAAAGACTTGGTAATTGAAAGTTTGGTTTTTTTCTTTTTCGTGGGCAGCTGCTATGTCGACCTCTCCCGTTTCTCCAACTACTGGATTGAGAACTCTCTTTATTGTGTAGTCTGGTTCGTCGTTTCTTAAGAGGGCTGGGCAATTGCAGAAAAGTTTTTTTGTGTTTAGTTGCTGATGTATTTCTAGACCTGCCTTTAATCCTATTTTTTTGTAGTTTTGTTTCATGTTTGGATGAGGGGGTGGGGGGATTTAAAGGTTTTTGTTAAAACAAAAATCATGAAAATCTAGTCGCCTTCTGGTTGCTGCGGATTTAAAGGTTTTGACGATTTTTCTGAAGCATCACTTTTATAATATAAATCTATATATAGTGTTTTTTAGAAAAGGTTTTATGGGATTGCTAGATTTGAATGAAGGAGAAAGGGAATTTGTTCCCAATTTTCAACTTGGAATGGAATATTTTGTTATTGGAGGAGCTCTTTCTTATAATGTAACTGCAGAGGAAATGGAGAAGAATCCTCGGCATGATTTATTCCGTCAGATAAATGGAGTTTCATTGAAGAAGGTTTTGGAATATGAAGAATCTGGAGAGGGATTTATTGCAAATAGTAGTTGGGAATTAAGTAGGGATTCTAAAAGCCCTCTCCAATTAATTGGGGGTGTAATTCAAAATGATTTGGAGAAAATTCTAATACAAAACCCTCGGTTAATTTCATTACCTTTAGAACATTTTAAGAGTATAGGTATTTTTAATGGGAAGGCATATAAATTTCATGAAAATAGTTTGAATGATACTCTAAGATATTTAAGGGCATTAGAATCTATGAAGGATACATTTTAGATTAGGTATTCAATAGCTTTAAATAATATACTCTATTATTGTGATTAATTAAATAGAGGTTAAAAATGAAATTAAAAAACATTAATTACAAGTCTGCTGCCTTCTTTGGTATTTTGACTTTAGTACTTTCGTTGATTCAGGGAGCCTTTGGATTGATAATTTCTGCGGCATATCCTGGACAATTCCCTGCTTTGACCCCTGTTCAAGCTTTGGTGAGTGCACCTTTGATTGGCGGATTTTTGGGATATTTCTTTGCGATAATAGTTATCTGGATTTACAACTTTGTTGCTAGAAAAGGTTACCCAATTTCTTGGGAAGTAGATAAGAAGTAATCTTCATTTAATTTTTATTAATGGGACAATTTTAGTCCCTCTCTTTATTTTTATTTTTTAGAATTCTATTTTGTCATTGAATTCGCCTGCTATGTTTTCAAGCATCTTTTCTTTGATTTGAGATTTCCATTTAGGGTGACCAAGAACCCACCCAAGTTTTACTAAAGCTGTTTCGGGTAGCATATCTTCTAAAAAAACAATCCCTGTTTTTTGGAGTTCTCGACCACTAGAATATACATTTGGATTTAGTCTTCCGTTAATTGTTTGGGGGGCTGCACAAATTATCATTCCGTTTTGGATTGCTTTTTTTATTTTCGGAAGCCAGTTGTATTCTGAGTTTTTCCCTGGGATGTTTCCAAGTCCTGTGACTTCTAAGATTAATCCTTTGTATCCTGCATTTTCGTAATATTCAATAATTGAAGGGTCTTGTCCTGGATGGATTTTGATGATTGTAACCTTGTTAGAATATTTTGCATCGAGTTTTATTTTCCCTTTGTTTCTTGCATTAAAGTCTTTTAGAATGTTGAATTTTTTTGAAGTGATTTCTGCTATTGGTTTTGAGTTGATTGTTTTGAAGGCGTCTCTTCTTGAAGAGTGCATTTTTCTAACTTTTGTTGCTGGCATGGCTAAGCAGGCTTCGTCGCCTGAGTCTTTGTGTCCAATGAGTGCGATTTCTGCTATATCGCTCACGGCATATTTTGCTGCACAGATTAAATTGAGGTGGGCGTCAGTTGAGCCTCTGTCTATTGACCTTTGAGAATATGTTAGGGCTACAGGCTTGTTTAGATTTTGAAGGTAGAATGAAAGGGCGGAAGATGTATAAGATAATGTGTCTGTTCCATGAGAGATGATTAATCCATCGATTTTTTCATCATTTAGTAATTTTTCTGCTGTCTCTGCTATTTTTTTCCAGTCTTTAGGGTCCATTTCTTCTGAGAGTTTCATGAAAGGAGATTCTATTCTCACCAAGTTACAAATTTTTTTAATTTCTGGAGCGATGTTTAAGATCTCTTCTGCATCTGTTGGAATAACTCCTCCAGTTTTTGAGTCAAGCCTTGCAGAGATTGTTCCTCCTGTGATTATCATTGCGATGTTTCGAAGGTTTTTGTTTTTTTCTGGCTTGAAAACTTTGCCTTCTTTCTCTTTTGCCTTTTCAATTATTCTTGCATCCAGAATTTCTCTTTCCCTTATTCCTATGTTGTAACCTGAGACTAGTTTTAGAAGAATGATTTCTGGGTCGTAAGATTCTAAGATGTGACCTTCCCAAATTCT
>CAYMMZ010000010.1:23268-24395 GCA_964391715.1 Candidatus Woesearchaeota archaeon
GCGTTTCCCTTAAAGATTGGGCTGGAGATTCATGGTTATCTTGATACTGTTGAGAAGCTTTTTTGTATGTGTAGGACTTCTGAGGATTGTGATGATTTGGATGCAGATAAGCCGAATAGTAGGATTTGTCCGATTTGTACAGGTACTCCCGGGTCTAAGCCGATGATGCCAAATAGTTCTGCTGTTGATAAATTTATTGAGATTGCTTTGGTTCTTGGCTCAAAAATTAATCATGGGGATTTGGTTTGGCAGAGGAAGCATTATGATTGGGCAGATAATCCGAAAGGATATCAGACGACGATTTCTGGAGCTCATGCTGCTCCCTGTTCTATTGGCGGAAAGTTTAGAGGGATAAATATTACTGAGGCGCATTTGGAAGAAGACCCTGCTCAGTGGAATCCAGATACTGGGAAGATTAATTATAATCGGAGTGGGTTGCCGTTGATTGAGATTGTGACCGAGCCCGAGTTTTCTGATTCGGAGCAGGTTGTTTCTTGGTTGAAGGCACTTGTTTTGTCTTTGTCATATATTAAGGCTATACGTAAGAATGCGGGGATTAAGGTTGATGTTAATGTTTCGACTTATGGTGACCGGGTTGAGATGAAGAATTTAAATAGCTTAGAGAAAATTCGAAAGGCGATTGAATACGAAATTAGAAGGCAATTGGAAAATCATGATAAAGGTATTGTTCAAAGACGCGAGACCTTGGCATATGACGAGAAGCTGGGGAAGACTATAAAGATGCGGGACAAAGAAGGCGCTGCAGATTATAGATTTATTACTGACCCTGATTTACCTGTTTTAAAAATTGATAAAAAAGTTGTTAGTGAGGTTAAGAGGAATTTGCCTGAAACTCCTGACCAGAAGTTGGAGAAGCTGTTGAAGGTTCATAAGGTGGATTCTAAGAATGCTGAAGTTTTGACGAAGAATTTGGAACTCGTAGAGTTCTTTGAGGAGTTGGTTGGACATAATGTTGGTAATTTGAAGAAGAGTTTGTCTTGGGTGACGATTGAGCTTTTACGAGTTTTAAATTATAATAAGAAGACTTTGGAGGATGCTGATGTTGAGATTTTGCCCTCTCATTTGGCTGAGTTGATTGAGGCGGTTGAAGGAGGCGTGATTACAGT
>CAYMMZ010000011.1:0-24188 GCA_964391715.1 Candidatus Woesearchaeota archaeon
ATTCTTTCCCATTCATGGCTTGCTAGGTCTCCTTTACCAATATCCAAATCTTTGTAACTCAAATCGGAAAGAACAGGCAACACAGCCTTAATGGAAGCACTTCCCTTCTGCCGAGAATCATAATAAGAAAAATCTTTGAAAACATCCCACAGGTCTTTAATTCTAGGTAAAATATTTTCATTATACCATTCCCTAAACTCTGGCAACAAAATCGCAGACTCATTCAAAACCCCTTTTTCAAATCCTTGATTATAAACTAAAACGCTTCCAGAATCTCCCAAATTATCTTTTAATGATTGCATAAATTTTGGTCGGGGGTCGCTTGTACCTTTGGCCAAAAAAGAAATATGTTCTAACTCTCCGCCTTCTTCTTTTTGAATATGTAATGAAAACTGAAAAGGAATTCTTTGATAGGGTTTCATTCCATCAAACTTTGGAATGGCTGGATTAATTGTTTCAAAATCGAGATAGTAGATAGGGTATTGTAAATTGTTTAAGAAATTCTTAATTGCAGGTTTATCAATATGTTTCCCTCCATCAAACGCTAATCTTCTTTGAATCTGTTGTTTATCGTTCAATTTAACATTCTCCGGAACATCCTTAATTTTCACAATTCCCTCTTTATAGAGTTCAATTTTCTTCGAAGTCAACATCCGATAAATCTCAAAAACATTTTCTTCTGGAAGGCTCTTCATAAATTCATCTTTGCAAATATTATCGTATTCAATTGTCAACAAATCATCCACAGAAAATTCAGGCTCACTTCCCTTAACAACCTCAAACATCTCACCAACCCTCTCATCAATCCCCTCAGAAATCTCTATAACTTTTTCAGTTATATCTGTTTGAATAAAAAGTTCTGACGGCTCGATTTCTCCACTTAAGATATACTCAGAATTAAGATGCATGAGAATGCAATTTCGAATATTAAGACCTTCCTTTTCATATACATATTTTTGAAAAGATAAATCCTGAATATTTATGCTTTTAACTTTAGATGAACTCTTCACTTCAATTATATCCCATTCATCATTTCCTACGGGAAGTAAAATATCTGCTCTAGAGAATAAATCTTCTTTTAAAATTCCGGCTTCAAAGATTGGTATTCTTTCTTTAATTGCTTCTTTTGTTTTATCAATATTTTCCTTAAAATCTAAGGTTGATAAATCAATTCCTTTTGGAAATACTTTTGTCGCAAGAACTCCAATTAATTCCCCTGTTTTAAATTTGGCCTCGGCTAATTTATCTGGTTTTGGGATTCGCGACTTATCATTTTTAGTTATCCACAACAATTTAGGACACTGTAAGCCGATTAGATAGTTTGATTTTGTTATCATTATTATTTAAGAAATGCTTGGATTTTAAGATTATCTATCGTCTCCAAAACCAATATAAACCCCATTCTCTTTATATTAACATGAAAAAATTCCCAATATTCTGGTTTATTGTCTTAATCTTCGGCCTTTTATGGCTTGGTAAAGAAGTTGGTTTTATCCCGTGGGGTTTTGATTTTCCTTGGTTGCCGATAATTGTTATTTTGTTTGCTGTTCGTGGGATAAGTAAGGGTGTTTAGGGAAGAGTTAGAAATAGAAACAATTAAATATCTTGGAAGATAACGTTAAATATGGAAAATGAAGAAATGATGACAATTCCAAAGAGGAAATTTGTTGAGATGGAAATAGAAATAAAGAATCTTAGAGAGGCGAAAGATGTAGATTGGGAACTAGTTAATAAGGTGAGAGGAAGTCTTGAAGATATCAAAGAAGGTAGGGTTAAACCTTTTATGGAACTCAAGGTTGATTAAATTTCTTCTTTATTTCTTCTTTGTAATAAGGAATCAAAGATTTTATTTTGTTGATTGTTTGTTGCTGGTCTTTTTTTGCACTTATTGCAATTGCATAAACTACTAAAATGTCTTCATAGACTAGATAGTAAATTCTATATTTTCCTACTTTCTTTTCTCTAAAGAACTTAAATCCAAGAGGTTTTCCAGTGTAGGGATTTTCTTCAAGATTTATCAAAACTTTTTTAATTTCTAATTTTATTGACTTATCAAGTTTATTGAAGTCTTTTTCAAAGTCATTAGTGTAATAACCACTATATTTCATAAGTTAAAAAAGAAGGGGATGTTTTTAATTATTTGTGATGATTAAGTAATGTTTAACTTTCGTTTAAATCCATTCATCTAAATTCCTCTCGCCTAGAACTCTTTCAACTCTTCCCATCTCTTCTTCGGTTTTTTCCTTTTCTCTTGTCTTTTCAAATCTAGGGCAGATGCCTTTATATCCGCAATAATTGCATAATCCTGAAACATTGGTTGGGAATTCTGTTGCGTTTTCAATTTCTTTTATCTTTTCTACTACCTCTTCTTGCAATTTTCTTAATTGTTCGTCTGTTCTTTCAGATACTGCATCTTTGTTGAATGCTAACATGTGCCAAATTAGTTTTACAGATTTTGCATCCTTGAACTTGTCTTTCACCCAGATTGAGTAGAGGGCTAGTTGTCGGTCGTTATCTGCTTCTGCTTGGTCTTTCATTCGAGCATTAGTTTTATAATCGCAAACGAAATAATTTCCTTCATTGTCTTTTCCTAATTTATCAATTCTAACATGCCACTGGTTCCCGTCAGGTAATTCCATTTTATCCATTGTTTCTAATCCTAGAATGGTCATTTCTTCGAACGGATGCATTCTCTTATAATAATCTAAGATGAATTTTTCTCCTTTTTTTCTATAATCTTTTTCAGTTAAACCTTGATTTGCCTTAACGATTAGAATATCTGGAGTATATTTTCTCCCCCATAAATCTAGATAGTATTCAATTAAACTATCTTCATCTGTTATTAACCCATTCCCTTTATCTTTGTATAACTTTTCAAGAGTTTCATGAACTATGTTTCCCATAAAGGCTTCTATTGTTGTTGGAATCTCTGGTTTTATTTTGTCTATATATTTTAATTTGTATTGGTACGGACAATTCTCAAAAGTAGAGATTCTTGAATGTGAGTAGGCTACCATTATGAATTTTAGGAATAGGGTTATAAAAATGTTTTTACATTCTAAAATTTTAAATAGTTTATTTTCTTTTAAAATTTATGAAAAAGAATGGTTTGGCTCCGATTTTGATTTTTGGAGTTGTTGTGTTTTTGATTGTTTTATGGTTGGTTCCTTCTTTTGAAGATGGTGATGGTGGAGTTGCTTGTACGGAGGAGGCGAGGGTTTGTCCCGATGGGACTTCTGTTGGTCGTGTGGGGCCTGATTGTGAGTTTGAAAAATGTCCTTCTGGTGATGACGGAAGATTCTATTGTGAAGCTTCTCAAAGAGGAGTGGAAGCTTGTATAGAAATTTATCAACCTGTTTGTGGGTGGTTTGATTCTGAAAAGATTCAGTGTGTGACTTATCCTTGTGCTAAAACATACTCTAACTCTTGTTTTAGTTGTCAGAATCCTGATGTGCTTTATTGGACTGATGGCGAGTGTCCAAGTTCATAAAAAATAAAATGGAATTTAAATATATAACTTCAAAGCAAATGTCAAAAGTAGACAAGACAGCGGTAAAAAAATATGGCTTGCGAATAGAACAAATGATGGAGAATGCTGGAAGGAATCTTGCAAACTTCACTTTAAAATCAAAACCGAAAAGAGTAATAATCCTCTACGGAAAAGGAAACAATGGTGGAGGAGGGCTCTCGGCAGTCAGACATTTATTAATCAAAGGAATAAAATGTATAATAGTCCCTGCTTCAAAAAATCCAAACAAACAAGTAAAACAACAGCTAAAAATTTTAGAGAAGTCAAAAATCAAACCAAGCAAATTTCCAAAAATAAAAAAAGGAGATATAATAATTGACGCTCTTCTTGGCTATAATATAAAAGGAAATCCTCGAAAAAAATACAAAGAATTAATAAAACTAGCAAATAACTCAAAAGCAAAAATTATTTCTTTAGACATTCCTTCAGGGACAAATCCCGATACTGGAGAAAAATATCCCCCTTCAATTAATGCAAATGAAGTTTTAACTCTTGCTCTTCCAAAAATTGGTTTGAAAAAAATCAAGAATGTTTATTTGGCAAATATTGGGATTCCTTCAAAGGTTTATTCTGATTTGAAAATTAGAGTTGGTGATTATTTTAAGAATGGAGATATTATTAGAGTTAATGCCTGTTAACAAAGTTTTATAACTCTCTTTTTACGTTGGACATCATGGAAACATTTGGTAGTGCAAAAAAACAATTAGAAAAAGCGTATAATTTTATAGAAGTAAGCGAAAAGTTAAAGACTCTTCTTGAAAAACCAGAGAGAATTTTACAAAAGGAAATCCCAGTAAAAATGGACGACGGTAAAATTCAAATTTTTGATGGATACAGGGTTCAATATAATGATTCTCTAGGTCCAACAAAAGGTGGCATTCGGTTTTTCCCGTCAGTTAACTTAGACGAAGTTAAATCCTTAGCGTTCTGGATGACATTTAAATGTGCAGTTGTTGGTATACCTTATGGGGGTGCAAAAGGGGGCGTAGTTGTTAACTCAAGAGAATTGTCTTCTGAAGAACTCGAACGGTTAAGTAGGGGCTATGTAAAATCATTTTATGATTCATTGGGGCCTCTGAAAGATATACCAGCTCCTGATATGTACACGAATGAAACAATCATGGATTGGATGAGCGACGAATACAATAATATTTCAGGAAAATTAGTTCCAGGAACATTCACCGGGAAATCAATTAAAAATGGAGGGAGTCTTGGTAGGGAAGACGCTACGAGTAGAGGAGCTTTCTATATCTTAAAAGAGTATTTTGAAGAAGAAAAAATAGATCCTAAGAGAATTAGTGTAGCTGTTCAAGGTTTTGGGAATGCTGGTTCTTTTATTGCTAAATTTTTGAGTGGGCTTGGGTGTAATGTAAAAGCTGTAAGTGACTCAAAAGGTGCAATATATAAAAAAGAGGGAGGGGTAGATATAGAGGAATTAATTTTGAGAAAAAAAGAAACTGGGTTACTAGGAGGAGAGGGTTTGGAGAAAATTTCTAATAAAGAACTTCTTGAATTAGATGTTGATTTATTAGTTCTTGCTGCAATGGAAAACCAAATTACTTTAGAAAATGCGGATTCAATTAAGGCTAAATATATTTGTGAAGTTGCAAATGGACCTGTGACAATGGATGCTGAAGAAGTTTTAGAGAAAAAAGATATTATTATATTCCCAGATATTTTGGTAAATGCTGGAGGGGTCACCGTTAGTTATTTTGAATGGGTTCAAAACCGAAATGATGAATTGTGGGAGATTAAAAAAATTCATGAGAAGTTACAAAAAATTATGAAAGATTCTTATGGTGATGTGAAGGAAGTTTCTCAGGAGAAGTGTGCTAATCTTCGAACTTCTGCATATGTTGTCGCATTGAAGCGATTAGATGAGGTGACCAAAAAGAAATTTAGTTAACAATGTTTGGCGAACTTTTATAAATGTAGGGGGCTATTTTATATTATGAAGAAGAGGGTTTTGATTTTAGGTGGTACTGGTAGGATTGGCCCTGGGATTATTGAAGAGTATTGTAAGAACTATAGAAAGTCTTATGATTTAGTTTTGGGTTATCATTCTAGAAAGCCTAAATATGAGGGTATTAAATTCGTGAAAGTTGATTTAGAAAATATTCGTAGTTTAAAAAGAGCGATGAAGGGAGTTTTTGTTGTTGTAAATCTTGCAGCGAATGCAGATGCAGATGAGAAAAGTTTTGATAAGATTCTTAGACCTAATATTGTTGGAGCTTATAATGTATTTGAGGCTGCTAGGCTTTCAAAATGTAAAAGAGTTATTTTTGCTAGTAGTGTTCATGCAATAAAAGGATATCCTCATGACCATGAGGTAAAATCAACTGAGGTTCCAATGCCTCTAAATTTGTATGGTGCGTCTAAAGTTTTCGGAGAAGCTCTTTGTAAAGTCTTTTCTACAAAATACAATCTTTCTTGTTTAGCAATAAGAATAGGAGCATATGTTGCTGACGATAAAAAAAAGACTGTTTGTTTTAGTAGGGCAGATTATGATTATACTATTAGTCAAAGGGATATGGCTCAGTTAATTCATAAGTGTATTATGGCACCAAAATCTGTTAAATATGCTGTTCTAAGTGGGATTTCAAATAATAGGCATAAAAGAATGGAGCTAAACTTTACGAAAAAGCTTGTAGGTTACAAACCAATGGATGATGGATTTGAAGTTTGTAAAAAAATAAAAAAGAAATTTAGGAGCTCAAAATGAAAATAGGTTTTGTTGGTTTGGGGAGGATGGGTTCAAATATGGTGATGAATCTTGCTGGTAAAGGTTATGGGGTTGTTGTTAATAATAGATCTCCAGAGCCCACAAAGAAATTGGTCCGAAGGAGGGGCGTTACCTCGAGTTATAGTTTTGAAGAAATGATAAAAAAACTTCCAAAGAAAAAAATAGTTTGGTTAATGATTACTGCAGGAAAACCTGTGGACAATGCTCTAAAAAAATTAATTCCTCTTTTGAAGAAGGGAGATATAGTAATTGACGGAGGGAATTCTTATTTTAAAGATAGTCAACGAAGATATAAAGTTTTGAAAAAGAAGGGGATTAGTTATCTTGATTGTGGAGTCTCTGGAGGGATGGAGGGTGCAAGAAAAGGTGCTTGTATGATGATTGGAGGAGATAAAAACTCTTTCAAAAAAGTTGAGATTTTATTCAAAGACATGACTGTTAAAGATGGCTATGGTTACATGGGAAAGTCCGGAGCAGGGCATTTTGTGAAGATGGTTCATAATGGAATTGAGTATGGAATGATGGGTGCTATAAATGAGGGAATGAAAGCTGTGCAAAAATATTCTTCGAAGTTTGAAATAGATTTACAAGAGACTGCAAAAGTTTATGCTAATGGAAGTATTATAGAGGGTAGGCTGATGTCTTGGTTGTATGATTCTTTTAAGAAGCCCCACTATTTAGATGAGATTTCTTGTGAAGTTCCAAAAGGGGAAACAGAAAATGAGATGAAACATTTAGAAAAGATGGCAGAGATGAAAATTTTAAAAGAGGCTCGTCTAATGAGGGCTCGGTCTCGTAAAAAACTAGTTTGCGGAGATTTTATCGCCGCTATGAGAAATCAGTTTGGAGGACATAAGACAAATAAAAAATGGTAGTTCATGGAAAATTAATTTTTGAGTATAGTAAAATAAACAAAGATATCTATATTGGAACTAACCAGTGTTGTCAAGTTCATCTTAATTCAAAGTTAATCAAAAAAGGAATTCGTGCAGATATTTCCCTTGAAGGGAAGAAAATTGATCAGCCTTTTGGTGCAAAATATTATTTGTGGCTTCCCACAAAAGACCATATAGCCCCCACACAACAACAATTATCTGTAGGCGTGGCGCACATCAATGATTTAGTTAAAAATAAAATTAGTGTTTATATCCATTGTCAACGGGGGCATGGGCGTGCCCCAACTCTTGTTGCAGCATATTTAATTTCTAAAGGGATGGGAGTAAAAGAAGCTATTAGTTATATTAAGAAAAGAAGGAAAAAAATTCATCCTAATAAAAAACAGATTAGGGCTCTTGAGATATTTAAGAGGAGGTTGAAAAAGTAGGATGAGGAAAGGTAAGATTCAAGATATTGCTAATTTATTGAGGAGAGATTCTCTGAAAATGACATCTGTTGCTAAAAGTGGTCATCCTACTTCTTGTTTGTCCTGTGCAGAAATTATTAGTTCGTTGTTTTTTGATGTAATGAGGTACGATGTTAAAAATCCTAATAACTCGGATAATGATGAATTTATATTGAGTAAGGGGCATGCTACGCCGATTTTGTATTCTGCATTATTTAGGGCTGGTTGTATTCGAAATAAATTGGAAGATTTAAGAAAAATTAATAGCTCATTAGAAGGTCACCCAATTCCCTCTTCATTGGAATGGATAAAAGTTGCAACAGGTTCCTTAGGGCAAGGATTAGGTGTAGGTGTAGGTATGGCGCTTTCAGCGAAGATGCAAAAGAGAAAGTTTAGAACTTATGTTTTGATGGGAGATAGTGAAAGTGCAGAGGGCTCAGTTTTTGAAGCGATGGAGTTAGCTTCTTATTATAAGCTAAATAATTTGATCGCGATTGTTGATATTAATCGGTTGGGGCAGAGGGGAGAAACTCTTTTGGGGCATGATATTAAAAAATACAAAAAGAGGTTTGAAGGATTTGGATGGAAGATTATTTCTATTGATGGACATAATACTTCACAAATTTCTAAGGCTTTTAGAAGTGCAAGAAACTCAAACAAACCAACTCTTATTCTCGCAAAAACTTTCAAAGGAAATGGGGTGAGTTTTCTCAAAGATAGAACAGGTTGGCATGGAAAAGCTTTAGATGAGTCTCAATTAGAAAGAGCTTTAGAAGAAGTTCCAAACCCTCTGATGCCAAAATTTAAAATAAAATCTCCAAAGAAAATTAATTACAAATCTAAGAGTGATAAATTAGGTATTGATAAATATGATTTAAACGAAGAGGTGGCAACAAGACTAGCTTACGGAAAAACTCTTAGTAATTTAGCTTCGTCGAATGAAAATTTTATTGCAATTGATTCAGAGGTTAGTAATTCAACACATTCTGAAGAAGTTAAAGAAAAAAGTCCAAAACAATTTGTGGAAGCATTTATTGCAGAACAAAATATGATTAGTGTTGCTCTCGGATTAAGTAAAAAAGGGTTTAATGTTTTTGCTTCAACTTTTTCAGCTTTCTTAACTAGGGCTCATGACCAAATTAGGATGGCGAGTATTTCGGATGCAAATCTAACAATTTCTGGAAGTCATTCTGGAGTCTCCATTGGGGAGGATGGTGCCAGTCAAATGGGAATTGAAGATATAGCACTTTTTAGAGCATTAAATGGGAGCACAATTTTCTATCCAAGCGATTCAATAAGCACACAAAATTTAACAATTCGAGCAACAGAGTTAAAAGGAATAAAATATATTCGAACAACAAGGTCAAAGACTCAAACATTGTATAAAGAAAATGAAAAATTCCCAATAGGAGATTTCAAAGTTTTAAGGAAGTCAGGGAGGGATAGAGCAATTCTTGTAGGTTCTGGAATCACAACTCATGAAGCCTTGAAAGCATATGAGGTTTTAAAAAAGAGAGGAATTAACGTTGCTGTCGTAGATTTATATTGTATCAAACCTTTCAATCATATTAAATTTTTGAGATTTGTTAATGGACATGGTAAGAAAATCATCCTTGCAGAAGACCACCGGGTAGAAGGAGGAATTGGTGAGATGATTTCTGGAGGAATCTCTGTTAACAAAAATCTTATTAACCTAACTCACTTAGCAATAAGTAAGCTCCCACATTCAGGAAAAAAAGAAGAATTATTAGAAAGACACGGAATAGATTGGAAAGGATATCTTCGTGCTTTTGAATATAAAAAATAAAGATGGCGAATATATTAATTATACTTGGAAATACAAAGACTAAGAGTTTTGGAAAGGCACTCGTAGATAGTTATGAAAAAGGGGCAAGAGCTGGAGTGCATAATGTTCGGAGGATAAATCTTCGAGACCTCAAGTTTGACCCAATTCTTTGGGAAGGATTAGATAAGCCCCAGAAATTAGAACAAGGATTAGTTGAAGCTCAAAAAAGTATTTCATGGGCAGATCATCTTGTTTTTGAATACCCTAATTGGTGGATGGTGGTCCCTGCGATATTGAAAGGGTTTATTGATAGGACATTTACTTCGGGGTTTGCATTTAGATATGTTGAGGGAAAATTAATGCCAGAGAAATTATTAAAAGGAAAAAGTGCAAGACTTCTTGTGACTATGGATTTGCCCCCTATGGGTTATTGGCTAATGTTTGGCTCTCCAGGACATAAGATGATGAAAAGAGGTGTCTTAAAATTTTGCGGAATTAAACCAGTAAGAATAAGTAGTTTTGGCTCTCTTAGAAAATCAAGCGATGAAAAAAAGGCTAAATGGTTAATGGAAGTAGAAAGGTTAGGGAGAAAAGCAAAATGAAAAGAAAAAAAACAATAAAAAGAGAATTGAAGAGGAAAGATTTTAGAGTTTCTATTTTTGGTTCAGCTAGGCTCAAGAGGAATTCTTCCGAATATAAACAGGTTTATACATTAGCTAAAGCTCTCGGGAAAGAGGGAATAGATATTGTGACAGGGGGTGGTCCGGGATTAATGGAGGCTGCGAATAGGGGACATAAGGCTGGTAGAAAAAATGGGGATACACATTCTATCGGTTTGGCTATTAAGTTAGAGAAGGAACAGAAGGCTAATAAAAGTTTGGACATTGTAAAAACATTTGAGACTTTTTCAAAAAGGTTAGACAACTTTATGCTTCTCTCAAATGCTGTAGTTATTAGTCCCGGAGGTGTCGGAACTTTATTAGAATTTTTTTATACTTGGCAATTGGTTCAAACAAAGAAAATTTGTGATATCCCTATAATCTTTTTAGGAGACCAGTGGCCAGGATTAGTAAAGTGGCTAGAAAAAGGACCATTAAAAAGAAAATACATCGATGGACATGATATGAAACTTTTGTTCTTAGCTAAAGATTGTAAGGAAGCTGAACGGATGATTAAGAAAGCTTACGAGGGTTACAAAAGAGGAGATAAAAAACTTTGTTTAAATTATAGTAAGTATAAACTTAAGTGATAAAATGGGATTTTTTGATGTTTCTTTTTGGGTTGTAACTTTGGATTTTATAGGAAAGATTTGTGTTGGGATAATGGCGTTATTGGTTCATGATAGGATAAAAACTGAGAAGAAAATAGATGGAATGGTTGTCAAAGAAATGAATACTGAAAGGAGATTTGGAATTGGTGCCTTATTGCTCTTTACCCTTAGTTATTTGCTGAGTCTTATCTAATTTAAGATTTTATAATGCTAAAAAGGTAAGGGAATAATTTAATAACAGAAAGGAGGTGAAAGAAATGAATAAAAAAATGATGATGGGGGTTATGGCTTTGCTTTTTGTAGTTTCCTTGTTTTATACATATGAAGGGATTGGAATGCATTCTCAAGTTAATGTTGAAGAGGCAAAATTTCATGATTTACAAAATGATTATTTTAGTTTAGATAAACAAACTAGAGATTCTGCTCCAGCAAAATCTCCTCTTAATTCACAATTGGCTATAATAAAAAATTATCCTTCAGAGCTTTTGAGGCTTAAACTTGTAGGTGTTGGAAAGATTTTAACAGGAATTTATATTCTGCTTTTTGGAATATTGATGGCTTTGATTATGATGCCTATCCGTCTTGGAATGATAATTAAGAAGAAGTAGTTTTAATTATCCAATCTACACCATCTAAAAATCCTTTGGAGGTGTAGATTCTTTTTTTATTTTCTTTTTTTATTTTCTTTTTTACTTTTTTTATTTCTTTAGGTCTTTCTTTGAATGGGACAAAAATGCCGTATCCATACCCATTAACATTCAACCCAGTCTCTACATCACTTAGTCTATCACCCATGACAAAAATATCTGTGTTTCTTTTGTCCCATTTTAATTTTTTTAGAATCTGGTTAATCATCCCAGGTTTTGGTTTTATGCAAGGGAAATTTCCAACCATTTTTTTATTAAATTTATATTCTCCTCTTTTTTTTGTGTATGCTGTTGTTGCTTTGCCACAAACTATATATCCATCTATTTTTGCACCTTGCTTTTCGAGTTCTTTGATTATAAGTTTACAGACTTCGTTTGCTCTTTTTTGAGTTAGTAAGGGGAAATCTTTTATTGCGATTCCAGGTTGGTTGGTAATCATGTAGATTTTTGCATCGGGGAATTTTTTAGTTAATCTTTTTATTCCAGAGACTACCCCTGGAAGGATTTTAACTAATTTTTTCCAATTTCTTTGCCTACCCAAATGATATTTTTTATCATAAACTATTGTTCCATCGCGATCCACACAAATTAAAATATTTTTCTTAACCATCAAATACCTTTCAAGAATTTAGTGGGATTTTTAGATTTAGCAACAGCAGAAGAAACCAAAGCTCCAGAACAACCAAGCTTAATTGCTTCATTATAATCTTCTCCTTTAGAAATCCCTGCCCCACAAATTGGGATAATCTTCGTTCTAGAAAGCTCCTTCACAAATTCAAGAATTTTCTTCGGCTCACTTTTAGTAATAGATTTCCCAGTAGAAATAAGTTTGGGGTCTTCAAATGCAATAGCGAAGGGTCGGAGTTTTTTAATCTCCCGAACCTGCCGAATAGAACTTGCACAAACAATTAATTTAATTTTTAATCTATTACAATCTCTCACCGTCCACTTTATAGTAGATAAAGAAACCGGATGCTCAGAATGATTAAGTAAAGAACCCTTAACACCTGAAGCCTTCAATGAAGAAGGAGTCAAAAAACCCGTTCCACGACCTTTCTTTTCAAAATCCACATGCTGAGAAAAAACTTTTAACCGAGTCTCCTTAACCAAACAAAGATCTCCTGGCTGAAGACAGGCAATAGCTTTCTTATTATATCTCTCGATTAATCGAAGAAGATTCAAAGTCCCCGCCCCCTTCTTATAAGTTTTAAAATTTAAAATTAGCATCTCATTTCCCCCACAAAACTCTTTTTATTTTAGAAGTCAATTTTAATGGTTCACGACTCTGCCAAATATTCCTTCCAATAGCAAGTCCAATTGCCCCAGACTTTTTTATTTCCTTAACTTGTTTTAAAAACTTAGACTCTTGTTTTTTTGTTCCACCAGCAATTACTACTTTTGTTTTTCCAGCAGATTTCACAGCCCATTTTAAATCATTCAAATCTCCTTCATATCTGACCTTAATTATATCCGCACCGATTTCTAATCCTGTCCGAGTTGCATAGGCCATTAAGTCCTTTTTACTTTTTCCCTTAACCGACTTTCCTCGAGGGTAAATCCAAACAATTATTGGGAGACCATTTTTATGTGCTTCTTCTTCAATTTTTCCAAATTCCGATAACATTTCACTTTCGTATTTACTTCCAATATAAATTGTATATCCAACAGCCACCGCATCAAGCTTAATTGCTTCTTTAACTGAACATATTTGACGAGAAATTGGCTCACCTTTGTAAAGATTAGTTTTCCCATTCAACTTAATTATTAAAGGAACTCCACTTTTAGAAATCTCATTACGATATTTTTCTGCAATTCCTTTTTGGAAAACAATCCCATTATATTTTCCTTTTTTCGCGATGTCTATTATATAATTCGGGTCCACATTTTTTTCATTAAAATCTGTTGGACCATGTTCTATTCCTTGGTCATCTGCTAAAAAGAGTGCCCCTCCTTTAGTTAGAAGTTTATTAATTTTAATTCCCATATAATTCTGTTTCCGGATGGAAAGCATACCATGCAAACCAAAAATCCCTCTCCTTGACAATCTCAGTCCTATCATCAAGATTAGTTATTCTTACAATCCCATCTTCGTCTCGTTCAAGCTTTACATTTACACCTCCAATCTTATCAGTTATAGTTCCCTCGCTTATTAAATCTTCTTCTCTATATGCTTTATAAGTCTCTCCAACATTTATACCAAAGACAACTGTTTTTGGATGCACCGAATCATCTTCGTTTTCTACTGGAAATAATGTGAATGAATTTTCGTAATAGTTTCCATAAGGGTCTTTCCCATAGCTTCGAGAATATCCTGTATCTTGACTCAATATTTCTGCATTAGGATTCAATTCCTTGAATTCTCCCCAAGTAACTGTGTCAATTGAAATAGCATTTAGCTTAGTTCCAGTTAATTTGCCGACTATAGCAAGACCATCTATTTGAGTCCAATAAGAATCTGTTTTTCTATCATACATTACCAGATTGCTATTGTATAATTTTCCAGAAGTTCCAAACTCAACAACTTCTTCGTTAAGAATTCTTTCATAAGCAATTCCTGAACCACATAAAGGGCAGTAAGTGATTAGGATTGGGTCTCCTGAGACAAAATCGTTTACAATTTCATGCCATACCATTATTTGTAGAGGGTATACTCTTGTGACATTTTTATATTTTAAAGCGAGAATTAGTTCGTTATCTTGAATCCATTCATCAGCCTCTAAAACCGAAACGAATTTAGGATTATCAATACTTGGAATTCCGTCTTTTGGAGGACCGCCTGAGAGAATTTTGCTTGGATGAACAAGATAATCAACACCTTCAATAAGATTATCATTTTCTAAGGAATTATCTCCTTCCAAATTTTTGGTAGAAACTTCATTATTAAAAACCACCCCTAAAACAAAAAGAGCAAGAACAACTCCAAAAACTATCGAAACTATTTGAATTTTTTTTATCATATGAAAACCTCAAAGACAAAAATCAAGTAGTACAAGGATATCACAAACATTATAATTCCTGTCCAAAGATTAATGGCACGTTTTTTATTTACAAGAGAATTAATTATTCTCTTAGATTTGAACGAAGAGAGATAGGAGAAGACTAATAGCGGGGCTGCGAGACCTATCCCGAAGAGAATAAAGTTAATAAGATTATTTAAGAAACTAATGGTTGAGGTTGAAACTGCGAAGAGAAGAACGAGGGAGGCAGGATTGCACGGAAGAACGATTGCTCCGAAAAATAGACCGAATACGAAGGCTGTCAGAAGAGGGTTCTTTTTGTTTCTCATATTGTATTTTGGAAGAATTTTAGAAAGGTCGAAATTGAAGATTAACAAGAGACTAACTATTAATAGTATAGAAAATGCAATCGGAGAAACAATTCCAATGACATTCGTTAAAGATTCTTTTAGGAAGAACGAAAAAATTAATCCAACTAAAAACATAGAAGTTATAACGCCTGCAGTGATTATCCAGCCGAATTTTATAATCTGTTTAGAGATAGATTTTTCGTCCCCCTTTTTGTTTTTTGTTACTGATGCTAGATAAGCTAAGAACCCTGGATAGAGCGGGAGCACACAAACAGCCCCGAGAGGAGCAATAATCCCCGCAAAAAAAGCCAGCCAAAAGTTTAGTAATATTTCCATTTTAAATTAGATTAACATTTCGAGATTTCATTTGAAAGTTCCTCTGCAGTTTTCACACCATTTTGTAATAGGCGAGAATTCCCATCAGGACAAACAATAATTACGGGAGCTTGAGGAGCATTTACAATAGTTTGTCCAAATTCTTTAATCAAACTTTTCGTCGCATCAATTGGGAAAATTGAGAACTTCCAGGTGAAACCATTTTTTTGTGCATGGTTTATTACCTGTTCTTTATCTTCGTTTGGGTCAACATCAATAGAAATATGTATGGACTCGTCTCCTGATTCAATTAATTTTTTAATTTGCTCTTGTTGTTTTCTGCAAGTTGGACACCACACTGCAAAAGATTCCAAAATGACTACTTGTCCAGAAAAGTCAGAAATTTTATATTCTTGTCCAGTCAAAACATCTGTCAGGGAAGTTTCGTTCCAAGGAGTCACAATTTCTAATTTATTATTTTGGCCTTCAGGATAAATCTCCCCATAAATATCTGTCGATCGATTTAAAATTAGCAAGATTGTTCCAATAAAAATAATCCCCACAGCAAAATAAATTATTTTCTTATTCATGTTTATCACCTTTTTTGATGTGGGGGAGATTCCTTATAAAAGTTTGTTTAGCTGTGTTAACGGTTCCCAAATATTCTAGCATACTCTGGGACAACATCTTTTGTGAATTTTTTCATCCCTTCAGAGGTCTTTAGATGATTGAGTAGTTTTTGGATAACCTTGAATGGAATTGTTGCAATATCTGCTCCAGCAATCATGACTTCATTTAATTGCTTAGTGTTTCTGATACTTGCTGCAAGGATTTTCGTTTTAATTCTATTTTTCTTGAAAATTATTGAAATTTCTTTTATTAAATCAACACCCGATAAAATACCATCATCCTCTAAGATTTTTTTATTTTTTTTAAAACCCCTCGCAGGGAAATAATCCTCTTTTTTGAATTTTATTCTGTTTATTTCTCGAAGATAATCATCTTCTCTCCCTACGAATGGGCTTACAAATTTTGCTCCAGCTTTGGCGGCTAAGAGTGCTTGCTGTGGTGTGAATATAAGTGTGGTGTTTATTGGAATCTTTTTCTTGGATAAAGTGCTAATAGTTTGGATACCTTCAGAACTTTTTGTGCAAGATTCTTCTAAGCAAGGATTAACAGGAATTTTGACATAAACATTTTTTGCAACTGAGTTAAATTTTTTGAAAAGAATTTCCCCTTCCATTACCATAGAATCATAATCACTTCCGATAACTTCAAGACTTACAGGTCTTCCTTTACAGACCTTTAAAATTTTCCTAATATAATCTTCAAAATTTTTAACCTTATATTTTTCTGAAGCTTTCTTAATAAGGGAAGGGTTTGTTGTAACTCCATCTAATATCCCCCATGAGTTAACTGTTTTTATCTCTTCAATATCTGCACTATCTAAGAATATTTTCATTTAACAATCCTCGCCTCCAACATTTCCAATATATTCGTAAGCTGAATGTGCTGCTGTGCAACCATCAGCGACGCCAGTAATTAATTGTTTGAATGCTCCGTCTGAAACATCTCCAGCCGCGAAAATTCCCGGAACATTTGTTGCACAGATTTTATCTGTAATAATTTCCCCCGCTTTGTTAGTCTTTACACCAAAATCTTTTGCTAAACTTGATAGAAAAATATGTCCTATTGCAACAAATAGTCCGTCTAGTTTAAGTGTCTTAGATTTTTTGTATTCCTTATCTAAAACAACTTCATTTACAAATTGTTCCCCTTTAATTTCTACAACATTAGTATTATTTATTACTTCTATTTTTTTATTTTCTTCAACTCTTTTAAGGTTTATTGGTTCTGGGTGTATTTTTTCTCCTCGATAAATTATATAAACTTTCTTTGCATGTTCTGCTAGGACTAATGCATCTTTTGCAGCGGAATCTGAACCTCCAACTAATCCAACAATTTTGTTTTTGAAAAGTGGACCATCACATAATGCACAATAGTTGACTCCCTTATTTTCGAATTCCTTTGAACCTGGAACATCTAACTTTTTCCATTTAGTTCCCGTAGCAAAAAGAATAGACTTAGCGACATAAACTTCTTTTTCAGTTTTAACTTCAAAACATTTTCCTTTCTTGCTTACCTTCTCCGCTTTTTCTTCTTTTATTGTAACTAAATCATAAGACCTGGCATGTTTTTCTATTTTTTCTGCTAATTCTGTTCCTGTGAGCTTTATGAATCCTGGATAATTTTCTACTAAGTTTGTTGTTGTGATGACTCCACCTATTGGCAATTCTGAACCTTGGCTTTTTCCAAGAACTAAAGTTTTTAATCCAAGTCTTGCGGAATACATCGCAGCTGCTAGGCCTGTTCCTCCAGCTCCGATTATTAAGAAGTCGTAGTTTTTTGAACTAGTTTCCATTTTAAATCTTAAGAGCTTCTTTCAATTTAGCCTCATCAAACCCTACAAGAATAGTTCCATTCACATCAATTACTGGAACACCCATTTGTCCGGACTTCTTAATCATCTCTGCCGAAGCTTTCTCGTCGCTACTAACATCTACATCTGTAAATTTAACATTGTTTTCTTTCAAGAATGCTTTAACTTTCTTGCACCAAGGACATGTCGGTGTTGAATATACTTTCACTGTCATAATATTACCTCCTTTTATTTTACTTTATATATAAGTAATGATTTAAATAAATTGATAGAACTTTTTATATCTTTGGATTTTTGCAAATAAGAACCCGAAACAAACATATTCGCTCCAGCAACAAATGTTTTTGAAATTGTTTTGTCGGTTATCCCACCATCTACTTCAATATTTAGTTTTGGACTCAACTTCCTTAACTTCTCAATCTTCTTTAACATTGATGGAAGAAACTTAGCACCATATCTTCCTGGATGAACTGCCATGATGAGCACCATATCAATTTGAGATAAAAATGGTTTTATTTTGTCAAGTGAAGTTTCAGGTTTTATTCCAATTCCAATCTTTTTTCTTTTTGATTTTAGAAGTTTTATTATTTTCCCAGGATTTTTTTCAGCTTCTAAATGGAAAATAATTGTATTAATCATTCCAGAATTTTTATTAATCCATTCTTCAGGATTTTTAACCATTATATGTGCCTCATATTTTCCTTTAAACTTTGGTAATTTAAAATCAAATTCAAGAGAACTATTTTTCACAAACTTTTTATCCATAATATCTAGTTGGATTCTTGAAACATGTTTTTTGACTTTAGAAATTCTTTTGTTAAGCTCTTTTTGATTTTTTGCAATGATTGCAGGGATAATTGGATTACTTAGAGTTTTCATTTTAATTTGTCTATCTTTTTTAATCTTCTTTCATGTCTAGTCTCGTTGCTGAAAGGGGCTTTTAGCCATATCTTTATAGAATTTTTTATTTCTTTTTCTTTCATAAAAAAAGTTCCAAGTGATAAAACATTGGAGTTGTTATGCGCACGGGATAATTTTAATAATCTATTTGCAGAGGGTTTTAAACTTCCATAATACAAAACTGTCCGAACACCATTTATTCTATTAGCCGCAATTACTTCTCCCTGTCCAGACCCTGCAATAATTATCCCTCGAGAATTTTTATCTTTAGATACTTTTTTTGCCATAGGAATTACAAAGTCTGGGTAGTCGTCCTCTTTATCATATTCAAACGGGCCACAATCTTCTACAGCGTATCCCTGTTTTTCAAGCCAAGGTCTGATAGAGGCTTTTATTTTAAATCCTGCATGGTCTCCTGAGAGGTATATTTTTTTTACTTTTTTCATTTTATTTTTTTACTTTCAATCTTTTTTTAGTGTCCTTTTAGTGTCCGCCCAGAAAAATTGCAAGGCAATTTTCTCCCACTCTTTAAGTAGTGTTTTGTTAAGAGCAGACATGATTTTTAACATGAAAATTTTTTATTCGACAATTGGTTTAATTTCCTCCCCGAATATTTTTGAAGCCTCCTTACAATATCTTTCTATATTTTTCTTGAAGTAATCTGGTTTGGCCTCTTGAATTTTTCCAATAATAAAATAACTGATTGCCATCATAGAACCATAATCTGCGTTTTTTGGAAGAGGGATGAATAATTTGTTTTTCCCATAATGCTTGTTTTTTTCTCCAAAGCTTATGAATAATTCATTAGTTGAAGGAACTATTGTTGTTGCATGTTTGATATATTCAATTGTTTCAACATCTCTTGCAATTTGTCTTCCAAATAATTCTATGAATTTTACTTGAAGCATTCTAACAATCCCAGAAAATTTTGTAGGAACTAAGATATAAAACTTATCATACTTCTTGAAATTAGCTAGTTTTATTTTTGAAGTTTTATTTTTTATATAGTTATAAATTTTCTTAGGATCTTCTCCAGTTTTTCCAAGAATCATGCTTAAATAAGTGGAGGTGTTATATGTATAAGGTTCTCGCTGTTTTGGAAAGATGTATTCGTCGTATTTATGTTTTTTATCCAAATATTTTTCTGAAGGGTTTGAAGGAGTATTGGTAATCAAGGTTATATGTTTTTTATATTTCTTAGAAACTTTCGCAATAATTGGTGAATGTTTCCCACCTGAAGCTGAGATTATGACTACTCCATCAATTTCTTTTATCCCTTTTAATTTTTTTTCAAAATTACTCTCACTTGCGAAAGTAGCATTTTTATCTTCGAAGATAATCTTTCCTGTAGCTTCTGCATTTCCAGAACCAATCACTAAAGGGTGCTTGTAAGGGATTTTTATTTTTAGGAGTTTTTCTTTTTGGAATAATTCTAAAGCTCCAAGGACGCAGATATCAAGGTTTGGAATATTCTTAAGATTGAAAGTTTCCATTATCTCTGAGTTGTTTCTAATACCTTTCACCATCTTTATCATAAATAGGAGGGGGGGTATTTAATGGTTTTCCTTAACAAAACCAAACACAAACATTTAAATAACTATATGATAACTATATCATATGCAAAAGCTAAAACAAATTCATAAAATGGATTGTCCCTACAGACTTTTTTTCAAAGCCTTCTCAAATCAGACAAGATTAAAAATTATTTCTTTATTAAGAAAAAATTCAATGACAGTTACAGAAATCTGCGAGAGCACAGGGTTTGAACAAAGTAGGGTCTCACATAATTTGAAGTGTTTGGAGAATTGTGGTTTTGCAATTGTTACTAAAAATGGAAATTTCAGAGTATATTCTCTAGACAAAGAAACAATCGTTCCAATAGTAGATTTATTTGGAAAACATATAGAAAAATATAAGGACAGACTCAACTCTTGCGAGATAATTAAAAATGGGAGTGATGCCTCGCTATAAATTAAAATGGTGAAAAAAATTCAACACAAGGACAAAACTTACTATCAATGCACGGCGTGCGACATGTATTATCCAAATAAAAAATTTGCACAAGAATGCGAAGATTTTTGTAATAAATATAGAAGCTGTAACACCGAATTGATTGGGCATGCGGTGGAGTTAGAAGACATTAAATCAAAAACATGTGATATAGATTGTAAGGGGGAGCATGAGAAAGAGTGTTGTTAGAATGGTAAATAAAAAATATGATTTAATAATTATTGGGGGAGGAGCTGCTGCTTTTGCTGCTGCAAATACTGCCAATAAACTTAAGAAAAGAACTTTGATGATTAATGACAAAACAATTCTTCCAATGGGGGGTACCTGTGTTAATGTTGGCTGTGTTCCTTCAAAAGTTATGCTTCATCAAGGAGAAACAATCTTTTATCCTCCAAGAACTGAGTTTAGTGCATTAAAAGTTTCTGGAAAAGGGGATTTTGTTAAGGCATTAAAAGAAACTCGTGAAATGGCTGCTGGTTTTCAGTATAGTAATTATGGAAAAGTTATTGAATCACAAAAATTTGTTGAATTTAAAGAAGGAAGGGGAGGATTCAAGGATGAAAATACTATAGTTGTGGATGGGGAAGAATTTAAGGGAGAAAAAATTCTGATTGCTACCGGGGCTTCAACATTCATCCCAAAAATTAAAGGTATCGATGAAGTTGATTATTTAACTAATAAAAGTGTATTTTTTGATTTGAAGGAAAAACCTAAATCTATAACTATTTTTGGTGGGGGTGCTTCAGCAATAGAGTTCTCACAAATATTTGCTCACTTTGGAATAAAAGTAGTGGTTATTCAAAGGTCCGAGAAGATATTAACAAAGCAAGAACCAGAAATTTCTAAAGCGTTACAAAAATACTTAGAAGAAGAAGGAATTATAATTCATACAGGAACTAATATTAAAGAAGTAAAAAATAAGGGAAAGTTAGTTAGTGTTATTTTTGATAAAAATGGTGAAGAAATAATTGTTGATAGCGAAAAACTTTTCATGGCTCAAGGACTAAAACCCCATACAGAGAATATTGGTGTTGAAAATTCAGGTATTGAATTGAATAAAAGAGGGTTTGTTAAGGTTAATGAATTTTTACAAACAAATAAGCCTCACATTTATGCTATTGGAGATGTAAATGGATTAATGCCTTTAGAAACTGTTGCTGCAAAACAAGGGGCTGCAGCCGCTAACAATATGTTTGGTGAAGAAAAGAAAATGTTAAATTATGATGAAATTCCCTCGGCGGTGTTCACTTATCCACAAGTTGCAAGTGTGGGGATTACTGAAGAGGAATACATGAAAAAATATAATACTTGTTTATGCAAAACGGTCGATTGGAATCATGTAGAAAAAGCAGCAGCCATTAAAGAAACTAAAGGGATGTTAAAAATGGTTATTGACCCAAAAACAAAAGTAGTTCTTGGGGTGCATATTTTAGGGCCAATGGCTGCAGATATTATTACAACTGCGACTTATGCTATAAAAAATAAAATGACAATTTATGATATTAGAGATACAGTCCATGTATTCCCTACCCTTAGTGAAATAATTAAAAAAGCGGCACAAAGTTTTGAACAAAATCTTGATGAGATGTCTTGTTGCGTTGAATAAGAAATGGAAAATTCAATTAAGAGGATTTATATAGCATCAAAAGAGGTGTTAAGGAAAAAAGGTTATGGACTGATTTTTATATCTGTTGCAATTATTTTCTTTGGAATTTTATTTTTCCTTCCAGTCTTTGCAATACCAGGCAATGATATAAAATTTCAAGGTAATGTTTTTACCATAAATGATTACTTAATTATGATATTCTTATCTCTGACCATAGGATTATTAATTTCAATGCAAGTTTATAATTTTAAAATGAAGCGTTCGGCTAAGGTTGCTGGAAAAGGTATTTTAGGAGGATTCTCAGGTTTCGTTGTAGGAATTTTTGGGACGGCTAGTTGTGCTTCATGTATTGCCGTAGTATTTGGATTTTTGGGCGCTGGAACAATATTCTTTTTAGTAGAAAATCAAGGCCCTGTAGTTTTTATTTCTAGTTTGTTAATGATAACCTCTATTTATCTAACTTCAAAAAATATTTTAAATGGATGTGAGGAGTGTAAATGAGCAATGAAATAAAAATTAGTAAGAAAACAATATGGATTGTCGTGATTACATTAGTGGTAATTGGTCTATTCTTTTTTATAAGAAATGGGGGGAATCTTTCAACTGGAAATATTGTAATGTCAGGGCAAATTGGCTCACAAGTGGGAGATATTGCCCCAAGCTTTCCTTTACAAACGATTGATGGTGAAAATATTTTCTCTGAAAAATTTAAAGGGAAGAAAATAGTTATTGGATTTTTTGCTACATGGTGTACCCCCTGTCAAATAGAGGCTGCGAATGTGAAACAAGTTGATGATGAAACGGGAGGAGATAAGTTTATTGTTTATCAAATAGGTGTGGACCCTAAGGAGAGCTCCCAACAATTACAGACTTTTAAATCAATCTTTGGAAATAATGATTGGATTCTAGGTATTGGAATGGATGTTGCTAGAGAATACAATGTAAAGTCTTTAGATACAACTTTTATTCTTGATGAGGAGGGGAACATAATCTATAGAGATAATGGTATTCCTGCAAGTTTAGAAGTTTTAAGGGAGCATTTGGCATGAGGTTAGTAGATGCTTTAAAGAATAAAAAATCTTTAAAATGGGGGATTTTTTCAGCTTTTATTATAGGGTTTATCCTCCCAGTAATTCAAACTGGATTTTTTCAGAGAAGTTTTAGTTCATGGATTTTAACACTTTTAAAATCCCCCCTTAATACTTCACTTTATTTTATATTTATTTTATTGACAGGAGTTGTGATTAGTCTTTTTATATATAATAAAGAAGAAAAATCTTCCTGTAATGTAAAGAAAGGTTCTAGGTTTGGAGCTGTTGGGACATTTTTTGGATTCTTTGTTGGGGTTTGTCCTGCTTGTGTTGGACTTATAGGATTACTATTCCCTTTGAGTGTTTCAATAACTCTTACTTACTATGGTTGGATATTTATGACACTTGCAATTATTTTACAACTACTTTCTCTTAAAAATCTCGGCGGATTTAAGGAACAGTAAAATATGAAGGATAAATTAAAATCATTTATTGAATTTTTTTTAATTTTCCTTTTTTTTATATTCTCTTCATATATTGTGCAAGAAAATATGGATGGAGTCTCTAGTTTAATAAAAGGGGGGCTATTTGGAATATTTATCTATATTGTTATTGTAATTCTCGCGATAGTTATCGCTCCAATTAGTATGGTTCCGATTATTCCCATTGCTTCTAATGTTTGGGGATGGCGTCTATCAGCAATTTTGAATATAACTGGATGGACCTTTGGCTCAATTATTGCTTTTTATTTAGCTAGGAAATATGGAGCACCTTTAATTAATAAATTTGTTTCTATAAAAAAACTCAATAAAATTGAGAGTTTGATGCCAAAACAAAATGTCTTTTGGGGCATTGTTTTTTTAAGGATGTCTCTTCCTGTAGATATTCTCAGTTATGCCCTTGGACTATTTAGTAAAATTACATTAAAACGCTATGTCTTAGCTACCCTTATTGGGGTAACACCCTTTGCTTTTGTTCTTGCTTATGTTGGAACTGTTTCGTTTTATTACCAAATTGGAGCCTTAATTATTGGTTTATTTATTTTCGCTTTAGGGGTATTGATTGCTCTAAGAATGAAGAAGTTAGTAAGAAGAGGTATAAATTAATAACTTTTACAGATAAGAGAACTAGAGGGGGTAGTCAATGCCGAAGTAGATTACAAAACTGCCTCGGGAATCGTGAGATACGATGCCAACAAAGTAAGTGTAGAGGAAATAGCTAAAACTTCAACAGTCTACCCTGCAACTATCAAAGAAGATAAA
>CAYMMZ010000012.1:0-22518 GCA_964391715.1 Candidatus Woesearchaeota archaeon
TCATATTAGCAATAGCTTTAATAGCTCCCGTTCTAGCAGACAGCGCAACCTATAAAATCCTTGACGGAAAAAAGGTAGATGTAATAATCCAATTAGATTCAAGAGGAGAGATAACCCTCCCCAAAGATTACTCCAACTTAGAATCTACAGCAAATTATAATTTAAAGGAACAAACACTTATAACAAACGAAGCTACAACCATTCAATTCTCAACAAAATCTCTCTTAGATAAATCTTCTTCAGAACAACTCTTCATCTTAGAAAAATTCTCAGATTCAAAAATAGACATAAAAATATTTTTACCCCTAGGATATACGCTCTCAGAAAACTTAGCATTCCCAAAAGGATACGCAACTTCTACAGATGGAAAAAATATAATAATTGAGTGGAAAGATTTTGAGGATACAGAAATTCTTCTTTTCTATAAAGACACAAGAACAAAAAATACCTTATATGACTCAGTAGCCTACATACTAATAGCCTCACTTGCAATCCTATTATTTTCTCAAAAATCAAAACATAAAAAGAAACTAAAAAAAATGAATGAAGAAACTAAAAATAAAACTAAAAAACTAAAACAAAAAACTAAAACAACAATCACAAAAAATCTCTTTGGAGATGAGAAAAAAATAATGGAATATCTCCTATACAAAAAAGGAAACTCGTCATGGACCAAGGAAATGGTAAAAGATTTAGATATTCCAAAAGTAAGATTAAGTAGAAAACTAAGAAGTCTATCTGAAAAAGGATTAATTAAAAAAGAATCTCATGGAAACGAGAATCGAATTACACTAATCAAAAAATAATGGAAAAAAACAGAAGAAGCATGGCAAAAGCATTGAGCTTTAGAGTTCTTGCAACAATTGTAACATTAGTGATTCTTATAATGTTCACAGGAGATTGGGCAATAGCAAGTGCCGTTGGAGCATTCGACTTCATATCCAAACTAGTTCTATACTATGCACATGAAAGAGCATGGGAAAAAGTTGAATGGGGCAAAACCAACTGAAACCCATTGTTTCATCCTGTTTCACGTACTAGTTATATACCTTTTTTCGTAAACATTACCATAACCTAATTATTGAAAGGAGGTTATACAAAAAAACAATGAAAAAAATAAGTTCAATATTCATGTTAGCACTTTTGCTAATTGGAACAATTGGAACCGTTATGGTTCAAGCAGAACCTACAGAAGTTGAAGCAACAAAGGTAGGAACAATCAATTCCAATAGGGAAGTAGGATACTTTGAAGACATAATTGATAGGATAAAACTTAAGCTTACCTTAAATAAGGAAAACAGAATTGAGTTAGCTATCAAAATGGCTGAAAAAAGATTAGCAGAAATAGAGAAATTTGCAGGAGAAGATTCAGAAAAGCTCAAAAAAGCTCAAAAAAGATACGAAGAGTTAATCTCAATTGCGAATAAAAACTTAGAAAGAATCGCAGAGAACAAAAAAGATTCAGAAGAAATTCTTTCAACATTTGAACGTGTTGGAGGAGAATTCAAATTCCATGAGTTAAAAGCAGATGCAGTTCATAAAAGAATTTCATTAAGTCTTATAGAGAATGGAGCAACCGCAAAAGAAATTGCAGATTTCGAAAATGGAAATGAAAGAGCAAAAGCTCTAAGAATGGTTCATGCCGAAAAACTTCCAATTAAGGCTATCGCAGCCCTAGGAAAAGCAAAACCAGTTCCTCAAAATGTAGTTGTCACAAAAATTTCTGAAGATTCAAATGGCGATTGGAGATTTATAATTAGTCTTGTCGCAAGAATTGTAAATTCAGATATGGATGCTAGAGATAAGTATGAATTAATTACAAGAGTTAGAGATTATGCTAAGACATTAAAGTCAGGAGATAATGAGGAAGATGTCCCAACATTTATTCTAGACTTAGTTGAGAGAATTAAAGCTTCAAGCATGAGTGATTCAGATAAGGAAGCGTTCTATCAAAGAACTAGAAACTTTTTAGCTTCTAGAGATTCTAATGAAGATTCAGGAAATGCAAAAATTGCCATTCTTAGCCGTGACGGGATTGTAAAATATCCTGGAACAGGTTATTCAGAAGGAGATTTGTGTTCAAGAGACCTTTCATTCATAAGGGTAATAATCAATAGAGTCAAGAATTCAGATATGGACCTTGATGAGAAAGATATATTCTACCAAAGAATAAGAAATTTCTTAGATTCCTATGTTGAAGAGTGCTCTGGAGAAGATGAAAGCCAAAGTAATACCTTCTTTGAAGACTTAGCTGACAGAATCAGTAATTCTAGTATGGATGAAGATGCAAAAGCAAAACTCTATCAAAGAATCAGGGATTTTATGAAAGCAGGTCATGTTGACGAAGATAGCAATACCTTCAAGAACATCTTAGGAACTGGAAGAGTAGTTAAGGAGAATATAAAATCCAAGACATTCACTTTTGGAAGAAATTAGTTCTCTAAAAACAACCTAAATTTTTATTTTTATTTTTATTTTGGCCCGAAAGGGCCACCAACATTTTTCAAAAGAAATAAAAGCCAATTCCAACATAGATTCTATGTATGAAGATAACAAAAGAGGTCTATAAAATCCCTGGAGATTGTAATGTCTACTTAGTTTTAAAACCAATTCCAACATTAATTGATACAGGAAATCCAGATGATAAAAATAGAATTCAAACAGAGATTGAGAAAATTATTCCTTTAGATAAAATAAAAACAGTAATCTTAACACATTTACACTATGACCATTGCGGAAATATAGATTTATTCAAAGATTCAGAAATTTTTGTCCTAGAAAAAGAATTAGAAGATTTCAAAAAATCTCCTGGAAATTTCTTTTTTGGAAAAGTTCCCGAAAGTGTTTATAAAACCCTACTCAAAGCAAAAAATCTTAAAGAAGAAATAAATTCCTTTAAGATTTTAAAAGTACCTGGACATACTAAAGGGAGTGTTGCAGTCTTAGACGAAAAAAGAAAATTACTTTTTTCAGGAGACACTTTATTTCATAATGGAATCGGAAGGACAGATTTTCCAAATTCAAGCCCTGAGGAAATGGGAGAGAGTCTAAATAAATTAATCCGATTAGTGAGGGAAGAAGATTATGAACTCCATCCAGGCCATGATTATTAAATGGCAAAAATTGGAAACCTAGAACTCAAATCAAGAATTTTTCTATCCCCTATGTTAGAACCAAACGACATAGCATTCAGGCTTCTATGCAAAAAGGAAGGAGCAGCATTGACTTTTACAGGGATGGTAAACGCTCTCTCAAAACAAAAACTCTATCTAGATGACAAGCCTGCTTTACAATTATTCGGAAATACTCCAAAAGGCATAAAAGAATTTATCAAAAAATATGATGACAAGGTCTCAATGTGGGATTTTAATCTAGGTTGTCCCTCAAAACTATCAAAAAAATTAGCTCACGGGGCTTTCATGCATAAAGATTTCAAAAATATAGAAGAGATTCTTTCAACAATAAGAAAGGCAACTAAAAAACCAATAGCAATAAAATTAAGAAAATCTCCTCAAGCTTTAGAGATAGCAAAATTAGCAGAAAAATATTGTGATGCAATAGGAATTCACGCAAGGACAGCAGAGCAAGGATATTCGGGAGAACCAGACTATCAATTTGCGTTAGAGCTAAAATCCAAATCAAAAATTCCAATAATATATTCTGGAGATCCAAAAAAAATTCAAATTAAAAAAATTCTAAAAGATTTTGACTTTGTTTTCATAGGAAGAGACGCAATAGGAAATCCAGGAATCTTTGCAGAAATTCAAGGGAAAAAACCAAAGACCTCTTTCAAAGATTACTTAAGACTATCAAAGAAATACGAAATCTTCTTTAGACAAATAAAATTTCAAGCAATGCATTTTACTAAGAAATCAAAGAGAGCAAAGGAAAAAAGGAAAAAATTAATCAATGCAAAGACAATTGAAGAGATGGAAAAGGCCATGAAAACAAATAAATAGGCAATATCTCTTATCTGATTATGTTTTGGAAAATTATAAAATTGGTGATACTAGTAACTGGTTTAATTCTAGCCCTTCTAGCTTTTGGATTTATATATCAAAACATTCCATCAGACCCTGAAAGCCTAGTGAGAGAAGAAAATAGCAATGAGAATATCCAAGAAATAGATTATGGAGGAACCCCAGTATTCATGGAAAACTTAAGGTTTAATCACAATGAGATTTCTTATTTTATTGAAGGGTCCTGTGAGGCGGAGAGAAAAACCTCTACTAGAGAAGCATTTAAAATTTTTGAAGAAGAAATGAAAATAATCTCATTTAAAGAAAAATTAACTTTAGATTCAGATATAATCGTTGGCTGTTCAGATGATTTTGTAAAACTTGGGAAAAATTTGTTCAGAGCAGGTGAAGGAGGTCCTTCAAAGATTATTAATACAAGCAATTTCAAGGTAATAGAGGAGGGAAGAATCCAACTATATGAAGCTTCGGAATGTAGCAGACCAGTAGTAGAAATTCATGAAATAGCACACGTCTTCGGATTTGATCATATAAAAAATCCAAAGAGTATAATGTATAATATTTCAAAATGCGATCAGGAAATAACTCCAGATATGGTAGAAATTGTAAACAAACTTTATTCCGTAGAACCTCTTCCAGACGCAATAATAAAGGAACTCTCAGCAACAAAAAAGAAAAGATATTTAGATTTTAATATAACGATTCTAAATGAAGGTCTAGAAGATATCTCAAATATGTCGTTAACAATAATCTCTGAAGGGGAAAAGGTAGAAGAGTTCTCATTAGAAGAAATAAAAATAGGATATGGAAGAACCTTAAGGGTAACAAATATAAAATTACCTTCGAGAAATACAAATTCGGTAGAATTTAGGGTAGATTATGAAAATAAAGTGAGAGAATTAAGCGAAGAAAATAATAAAGCAGAGATGAAGCTAGCCCAATAAAAGTTAAAAAGTCTGCATTAGGTTTCTTAATATGGAAAATATAATTAAAGAGGAAAAAGAGTTTGAATATATAAAAATTCTAAAAGCAATAATGGAACTCCCTTTTCAAGTAGGGAAAAATCTTCTTGCAGATTTTTTAGAAGGAAATTATAAGAACAAATCTATAACAAAAAATAATCTAGATGAACTATACAATTTTGGAACACTAAATTGGCACAAAGATAAAATTTTTCAAGAATTAGATAGGCTAGAAAAAAATAGAATGATTGAGTATGCTTCAAGTGATTACAATAAATTTGTAAAAGTTTTAAAATTAACAATAAAAGGGAGAAATGAGATCACAAATCCAACCTTAAATCAAAAAAGTATAAGCAACAAAATTGAATTTAAAGAAACAAAAATCACAAAAGAAGATGAAGAGAAATTCAAGGAGCTAGATTTTTTTCTAAGCAAATTCAATAAAGGGCAAAAGAAAGCAATAATTTCAAAAGCTAAAAAAATTCTTTGTGTAGCTGGAGCAGGTTCTGGAAAAACAACAGTCCTCACAAAAAGAATAGAGTTTCTCGTAAAATACCAAAGCATCTCTCCAGATAAAATTCTAGCAATAACCTTTACAAGAAAAGCAAGAAAAGAAATGGAAAAAAGACTATACGAGTTAGGGGTAGAAGGGGTTAAGGTTCATACTTTCAATTCATTTTGTGAGGGAATTCTAAAGAAGCACGGAGATGTAATCTATGGAAGACCCATTAAAGTTCAAGAATACGGGGATAAAATTCTAGCAATGAATATGGCTCTAGCTTCTCTTGGAATTGACATGGAAGATGCAATTATAAAATATTTCACAACACAGCAAAGAAAATTCAAAACAGGAAACCAGTTATCTAATAGTTTCATGAATGATTGTTTTTCTGTAATGGATTATTTCAAATCAACTGGAGAAGAAGAGTATGATTTTTCAAAAGAAGCAGAGCAAAAAGACAAGAGCAACGCAAAGATGATTTACCAAATAACTCAATATTTAAAGGACCACATGGAAATCCAAGGACTCAGAGATTATTCGGACCAATTAATTGATGCAGTAAAATTTCTAAAAGGAAACAATCAAGAAATCCCTCAATTTGAACATGTTTTGGTGGACGAATACCAAGATGTAAATTCAATTCAAATAGAATTATTAGAATTATTAAATTCAGAAAATCTTTTTGCGGTTGGGGACCCAAGACAATCAATTTTTGGTTGGCGTGGGTCAGATATAAACTATATAATAAATTTTGAAAAAACCTATGGTTCTTCAGAAGTAATTCATTTAACAAAAAACTATAGAAGTTCAAAAAGAATAGTAGATTTCATGAATCATTCAATCAGAGATTTAGGTTTACCTGATTTAAAAGGTCACAATGGAGACGATTCTGCTGAAATTAAAATTATAGATTTTGAAACAGAAGAAACAGAAAGAATTTTTGTAATAGACAAAATCTTAAATTCAGAAATTCCAAGAGATGAAATTTTTGTTCTTGCAAGGACCAACCGACAATTAATGGAACTCTCACAAATAATGAAAAGGAAAAATATTCCACATACTGTAAAAACTGACGAAGTTAGAAGACCTTCAGAATCAATTGAAGGTTCAATTACCTTAGCAACAATCCATGCAATAAAAGGCCTGGAAGCAAGGAAAGTTTTCGTCATTGGTTGTAACGAACAAAACTTCCCCTGCAAGGCAAGTGACCATCCCGCAGTAGAAATGGTAAAAACTGAAAATTATGATAAACTAGAAGAAGAAAAACGTCTATTCTATGTCGCAATATCCCGTGCAAAAGAAAGACTCTATCTTACCTATTCTGGGAAGAAACCAACCTATTTTATTACAGAGGATATGATGAATGTTGGAAGGGGCGTTTTAAGCCCCTCTAATAGTCCAATAAAAACTAAGAATAACCAAGAAATTTTAAAGGAGCTAAACCACGAGGTTTTAGAAGAATTAACCTCTTGGAGAACAATAGTTAGTAAAGAAAAAAATCTCCCTGCATACACAATCCTAACAAACAAGACAATAGAATCAATTTCAAGAAGCCTCCCGAAAACCCCAGAAGAACTATTAGAAGTTGATGGAATTGGCCCAGCAAAACTAGTTTCCTATGGGGCTAAGATATTGGAGATTGTTAAGGGATTTTTTGATGGGGAGCTAGAGACTTCCTCTTAAACCCGCTCACTCAATTCCCCAATCCGCTTCCTCAACATTATAGCCTTTTCAAATTCTAACCTTTCCGCCGCTTCTTTCATATCAGCTTCCAATTCAATAATCAAATTCGGAATCTCAGCTTTAGGAATATGCTTTGTGTCTTTCACATCAACCAACTTTTCTTTTATCGGCTTAATAATAGTCTTTGGAGTAATTCCATGTTTCAAATTATATTCTAATTGTATCTGCCTCCGACGATTAGTCTCATCCAAAGCAGACTTAATTGAACCAGTTATTACATCCGCATAAAGAATCACTCTAGCTTCACTATTCCTAGCAGCTCGACCAATTATCTGTATAAGGCTTCTAGAATCTCTAAGAAATCCTTCTTTATCGGCATCGAGTATTCCAACAAAGCCTACTTCAGGAATATCAATCCCTTCTCTAAGCAAATTTATCCCGACTAAACAATCAAATTCTCCAAGACGAAGTTGCCGAAGAATCTCAGTTCGCTCAAGAGTCTCTATCTCGCTATGCAAATACCGAGTCTTGATTCCCTGTTCAGCCAAATAATCTGTTATTTCTTCAGCTAATCTTTTTGTAAGAGTGGTCAAAAGAATTCTATTTCCTCTTTCAATTGTCTTTTTTATCTCCTTTAAAACATCAGGGATTTGTCCTTCAACTGGTCTAACTTCTACTTCAGGGTCAACAAGACCAGTTGGCCTAATTATTTGTTCAACAGTACCTTCTGCATTCTCGTATTCATATTGTCCAGGAGTGGCCGACACAAATAGTGTATTATTTTTCTTAATATACTCTTCGAATTCATTAAACTTCAAAGGACGATTATCATAAGCACTAGTCAGCCGAAATCCATAATCAATTAAATTTTTCTTTCGGGCACGGTCCCCCATATACATCCCACCAGTTTGAGGAATTGTCCGATGACTCTCATCAATCATTATCAAAAAATCATCATCAAAATAATCCATCAAACAAAATGCCTTAACACCCTCTGCCCGATTATCAAAATGCCGAGAATAATTCTCAATTCCTTTGCAAGTCCCAGTTTCCTTAATCATCTCCATATCAAAATTCGTTCGCTGTTTTAACCGATGAGAAATTAAGGGGTCATCAATATCTCTCAAATCAATTTTCAATTGCTCTCTAATATCCTCTATCGCCCTGTCATACTCAGATTCAGGAATAATATAATGCTTTGCAGGATAAACATAAAAATAGCCCCTCTCTTCAATTTTCTCACCTGTGTTTTTATCAATTTCAAATATCTTTTCAATCTCATCTCCAAAAAATTCAAATCGGATTATGTTACTAGAATAACTAGGGATCAAATCTACTGTATCTCCTTTAACTCTAAACCTTCCAGGTTCAAGCTCAACACCATTTCGAAGATAGAGTATCTTAACAAGACCTTTAATCAAATCTTTTCGAGAAATTTTATCTCCAACATTCAAATCAAGCCCCATCATAGTATAGACTTTAGGGTCACTCAACCCATAAATACAAGAAACAGAGGCAATAACAATAACATCACTACGTGAGCGAAGACTAGCAGTGGTGGCTAGACGCATCTGTTCAATTCTAGGATTGATTTTTGCATCCTTCTCAATATATTGGTCTGTAGTCGGCAAATAACTCTCAGGTTGATAATAATCATAATAAGAAATAAAATACTCTACCCGATTCTCTGGAAAAAATTCCTTAAACTCTTCATATAGCTGTGCAGCCAAAGTTTTATTGTGAGCAATAATCAAAGTAGGTTTTCCAAGATTAGCAATAACATTCGCCATAGTAAAAGTTTTCCCAGAACCCGTCACCCCAAGTAATGTCTGCATCTTTTTTCCTTTAGAAAAACCCTCAAGTATACACTTAATAGCCTCAGGCTGACTACCTTCTGGACGATATTCACTTTTCAATTTAAACTCATTTCGCTCATATTTCATGTTAGGGGGAGAAAATGTGGGGTTATTAATTTATCGTTATCACTATCTCAATCCAAAAGACCATTAGTTTTTACATCAGTTAAAGGTCCATCTAAATCTTCTAAGAATCCATCAACTTCTTCAGTTCTCCTTTCTACAAACCCTCTACTCCTCAAAACTTCCATCTCAGCTAATTTTTCTGCCCTTATACTCTCAAAAGCTTCTTGGTCGTAAGGAAGAACCCCTCCATTTCTCCTATCTATTTGAGGCCTATACATAAAGTATAATACTTCAGGGAGATTTTCTCCGATTAAATTTCTATCCATAGATAATGAGAGTTCCTTAGTTCCATGTCCAGTACTTAGAGTTAATTGTCCAATAGCACTACTCCTATATCTGACTTTTTCCCCAAAAACCATATAAGGATTATCTAAACTATTAAAATATCTTAGCTCTCTATCTATATCTCTAGGCAACCCTCTAAATTCATAAAAATCTGCAATAAATGGGGTGTGGCTTTCTAGTTCAGGTTTTTCCAATCCACTAATCCTCTTCCCACAATTTCCAAGCTCAATTTCAGGGAGTAAGCTCCAAATACTCTCTAGTTCCCATCCCAATCTCTCATCTTTTCGAGATAAGTCTGTTTTACCAAACGGGAGAAATTTCATTAAATTTCATAAGAGAGGCCCTTAATAAGGATTATTGTGATTACTCTCTAATTTTCTTCCGCCTCAACAGTCGATTATACGAAATCGCAAACCGATGGGCTTCATCACGAATCTCTTGCAAAAGCTTCAAAGCCCTGCCCCTCTTATCCAACTCCAAAGAATTTTTCCGACCAGGCATAAAAATCTCCTCTTCCCTTTTCGCAATAGAAATTATTGGAATCTTCAAACCTAATTTCTCAAGTTCTTCTAAAGCAGAACTCAATTGACCCTTTCCTCCATCAATCAAAATCAAATTTGGAAAAGGCAAATTTTCAGTTTTTAACTTATAATATCTTCTCCGAACAACTTCCGCAATAGAAGCAAAATCATCCACTTGATTAACAGTTCTAATCCTATACCTCCTATAATTCTCTCTACTAGATTTCCCATCCCTAAATTGAACCATCGAACCAACAGTAGAAGTTCCAGAAAGATGCGAAATATCAAAACACTCAATTACTTTAGGATAATCATTGAGCTTCAACTTTTCCTGCAAATCATTTAATCTCTCGCTCTCTCCAAATAATTTCAATTCAATATTTCTTTTAACTAAATCCAAAAGTTTTCTTTTCTCACCCTTTAATGGAGAACTTAAATTAACCTTCCCGCCTTTTAATTTTTTAAGAAATTTATGAATAGAAGAGTCTACTTTTTCTGGAAAGATTATCTCCCTTGGAATTTCGTTATCAGAATAATACTGAACCAAAAATTCTTCTATAAAATCTTCTCTATATTCAAATTCAAAATCCTGTTTGTTTTCCAAAATCCCTTTCCGAGAATTAAATAACAACAAATAAACTTTATTCTTTTCAACAATCCAATTAATTATGTCTTCATCAAATTCAACTTGTCTCTCCATTTTTTGTCGCTCCCCTAAACTTCTAACCGCCTTAATTTGATTTTTAAATTCTAAAGCCCTTTCAAAATCTAATTTAGAAGATGCACTCTTCATTTTAATTTCTAGTTTTTTAATTAATTCTTTTGTTTTTCCTTGCAAGGCCATTCTAACAGAATTTACATCCTCCAAATATTCAGCCTCCAAGATTCTCTCACTACAAGGAGCAGAACAAAGCCCAATTGAATAACGAATACATTCCTTTTTAGGCAGTTTTTTACAAGTTCTAATCTTAAAAATTCGTCTAAGTGCTTCCAGAACATAATCTCTTGAAGTCCCAGAAACAAAAGGTCCAAAAAATTCACCCTCCCCATCTTTCTTACGAGCAATTAAAAGTCTTGGAATTTTTTCATTAGTAATCTTAATATAAGCATATCTTTTTGAGTCCTTCAAATCAATGTTATAGCGAGGACGATTTTTCTTAATCAAATTATTCTCTAGGATTAATGCCTCTACTTCATTATCCGTTATAAAAAAGTCAACCGAACTAACTTTTGAAACTAGAACATTGGTTTTTACATCAAGATGATTTTTAGAGAAATAACTCTTTACTCTTTTTTGAAGATTCTTTGCTTTTCCAACATACAAAATCTTCCCAAGACTATCTTTAAACAAATAACATCCAGGGTTCTTCGGAAGTTTTGAAGTATCTATCATCTCTTCAAAACTCCCTTCAAAAATTGCCCAGTATAACTATTTCCATTTTCAGAAACAACTTCAGGAGTTCCCTCTGCTACAATCTCTCCACCACCTTCCCCACCTTCGGGTCCAAGGTCAATTACATGGTCAGCATGTTTTATAACATCCAAATTATGTTCAATTACAATCATCGTGTTCCCTTTTTCTACAAGACCACCCATAACCTTTAGAAGCTTTCTTGTATCATGAAAATGAAGTCCAGTTGTTGGCTCATCCAATAAATAAAGGGTCCTTCCAGTTCCTCTTTTAGCCAACTCTCTCGTTAATTTTATCCTTTGACTCTCTCCTCCACTAAGAGTTGTAGAACTCTGTCCAAGTTTTATATACCCAAGACCTACTTGATTTAAAGTTTGTAATTTTGTCCGAATAGAGGGAATATTTTCAAAAAGAGTTAGAGCTTCCTCAACACTTAAATCAAGGACTTCCGCAATGTTTTTCCCGTTGTACATAACTTGGAGAGTTTCTTTATTATATCGGCTTCCTTTACATTCCTCACATTCAACATAAACATCAGGCAAGAAATTCATTTCTATTTTTATTGTTCCATCTCCCTGACATTTTTCACAACGACCACCCTTTACATTAAAAGAAAATCTCCCAGGATTATATCCTCTAACCTTCGCTTCAGTTATATTAGAAAAAATCTGCCGAATTTCATCAAAAACTTTAGTATAAGTTGCCGGATTACTCCGTGGAGTTCTTCCAATTGGTGATTGGTCTATTACAATAACTTTATCAATTAACCTTTCAGAATCAAAATCCAAACTCTTATGTTTTCCCGGAACGACTTTAGAATCTCTAGACAATTTTTTAACAACCCCTTTATACAAGATTTCATTAATCAAAGTTGATTTCCCAGAGCCAGAAACTCCCGTAACACAAGTTAAAACTTCTGCAGGAATTTTAACATTAATGTTTTTCAAATTATTCTCACTGCATCCTTTCAAATGAATAAACTTCTCAGATTTTCTTCTAGTTGTTGGAGTTTCAATTTCTAATTCTCCAGAAAGATATCTTCCAGTAATAGAATTTTTATTTTTCTCAATTTCCTTAGGAGTCCCTTTAGCAATTATTTCTCCCCCATGAATTCCAGCTCCAGGGCCCATATCAATAACATAATCCGATTCACGAATAGTCTCCTCATCATGTTCTACCACAATTAAAGTATTCCCCAAATCCCTCAAACGATGCAAAGTACCAATTAATTTTTTGTTATCTCTTTGATGAAGTCCAATGGAAGGCTCATCTAAAATATACATTACTCCCATTAAATTCGCACCAATCTGAGTTGCAAGACGAATTCTTTGAGCCTCTCCACCAGAAAGAGTTCCAGATTTTCTAGAAAGAGACAAATATCCAAGCCCAACACTAGTTAGAAAATTTAATCTCTCATTTATTTCTTTCAAAATTAATTTTGCAATTTCAAGCTCTTTTTTCTTAAAGGTAATATTCTTAAAAAATTCCTGACACCTCTCAATTGAAAGGTCAGTTAAATCTACAATAGATTTACCTTGGATTGTGACACTCAAAACTTTTTCTTTCAATCTTTTCCCATCACAAGTAGGGCAATGCCTACTTCTCATAAATTTTTCTAATTTTCTTCTTCTATAATCTGACTCTGTTTTTTTGTAAAGTCTAGATGACTGGGGAATCAACCCTTCCCATCCTTTTCCCATGTTCATTTGTGCACCATTCGACCATTTCCCCTGAATGGGTTTTGATGAGCCATAAAGTAAATTTTTTAATTGCTTAGATGAAAACTCTTTCAAAGGAGTCATTACATCAAACCCAAGAGAATTCCCAACAACTGCTAATTGCTGAATTCTCCAACTTCTATCCATCCCTCCATAAATACTAATTCCTCCATCAATAATACTAAGTTCTTTATTGGCAAGCAACAAATCGGGGTCAAATTCTGTTTTTACACCAAGACCATGACAGTCATGACAAGCACCAAAGGGACTATTAAACGAAAACATCCTTGGTTGAAGTTCTTCAAAAGAAAGGCCACATTTTGGACAAGCCATTTTAGAAGAATAGATTTTAGAAGTGTCTTTTTCACCTAAAACTTCAATCAAACCTTCTTCAGATTTTTTCACAGCCAACTCAACAGCCTCAGTCAAACGAGAATCCTCAATCACATCTACTCTATCAATTACAACTTCTATATCATGTTTTTTATAACGCTGCAAATTAACGGATTCATCAGTCCTTTGAATTTTTCCATTAACCCTCACCCTAGTGTATCCCTCTTTATTCAAATCCTTAATTAATTGTTCGTGCGTTCCCTTTTTTTGTTTAATAATCGGAGCCAATATAGTAATAGTCCCATCAAAATCTTCAGAAATTCTCTCACTTATCTTTTGGGGAGATGAAGATTCTATTACAACTTTATGCTCGGGACAATGAGGTGTCCCAACTCTAGCAAATAAAAGCCTAAGATAATCATAAATTTCAGTAGTAGTTCCAACAGTAGAGCGAGGATTCTTAGAAGTTGTTTTCTGTTCAATCGAAATCGCAGGACTAAGTCCATCAATTGTATCAACATCAGGCTTATTCATAAGACCCAAAAACTGCCGAGCATAAGCAGACAAACTTTCTACATACCTTCTTTGCCCCTCCGCATACAATGTATCAAAAGCCAAAGTAGATTTTCCAGACCCAGAAAGCCCAGTTATCACAATAAACTTCTCCCGCGGAAGCTCCACGCTAATATTTTGAAGGTTATGCTCTCTCGCTCCGACAATCTTTATATTCTTCATTTTAGATATCAACTAGATTAATTAAAGTAGAAATTACAATTTAAAGGGTTTTGCTTTGATTTTATAGTGAATAAAATGCTCCCACCGGGATTTTGCCCCTTGTGGGTACGCCTGTGGTGGAACACTACGGGTTCAAATTCCAGATGCTCCCACCGGGATTTGAACCCGGGTCGCCGCCGTGAAAGGGCGGTATCCTTGGCCACTAGACTATAGGAGCATAAAATAAAAAAGCAATTAGTGGCTTTTAAAGATTGCCCTTGAACTGAAGGGGTGAGAAATTTGCTCGAATTTTCTCCGCGAAGCAATTAGAAAATTTTAGAGTGAATTACGAAGAGGTGAATTGGCCACTAGACTATAGGAGCATAAAATAAAAAAGCAATTAGTGGCCTTTAAAGATTGTCATTAGGCTAAAAACCATATTTTAGTGCTACTCAAAGAAAGCAAATACAAACACATAAAAAGGACTTTTCATGCAAAAATATATGGTTAACAAACCTCAGATTAACGACTTGATTTTCAAGGAGCTAATAAAACGAGGATATTCTCTTGAAGGGAATACTCGAATCTGGAACATTGCCGATTCTAAACTTTGGTATTTAACACCTGATCAAGCACAAGGCTATTTGGACTTGGAAGGCTCAGAAAAATATAATCAAGCCGTTAGTGAAGAAATAGGGCAAAAATTAATTGAAGACAGGGCAGAAGAAATAATGAGGTGGGCAGATGGAGAGCCAATAAACGTCGTAGACCTTGGATGTGGAGATGGTAAAAAGGCTGCAGAGCTAATTAAGAAATTTAATAACAAATTAAAAGTAAGATATTGTCCAATAGACATTAGCAGTTACATGGTTCAAAAAGCCATAGAAACATTTTCTAAAGAAGACATAGCAGAAATCGTAGACTTTCAGTACAATATTTCTGATTTCGAAAATTTAGATAACATAATGCCTATGTTGAAAATAAAAGACTACAAAAAAAGTTTAATACTTCTTCTCGGGAATACCTTAGGGAACTTTGAGATAAACGAATTATTATACGAGATAAGAAGTTCAATGACCGGAAACGACATGCTTCTAATTGATACAGCGATAGAAGACGAAAAGGTTATGGAACGGACGGCATTACATTCAGAAAATGAAGCACTAAACAATTTCTTCAAACAAATGCCCTTGCAACTAGGTTTAACAGATGAAGATATAGAATATAACGCAAGATTCAAGAATCACAGGGTAGAATTCTTCTACACAATAAAAGAAGATAAAACTATTGAGTTCAACAATAGAAATGTAGTCTTCCATAAGGGAGACCAAATAATTGTAGCAGTAGCATATAAACACAATGAAGAAGATTTAAAATCCTACTTAGATATATACTTTAATAGTGTAAAAACTTTTTTCTCCAAAGATAGGTCTAAGGTAATAGCACTCTGCAAAAAGTAATCAAACAACAACTTTTTATATCTAATTTATTCAGTAATCTTGAGAGCCTATAGCTCAGCCAGGTTAGAGCGCTGGTCTTATATGAGTTGGATTCGTTAGAATGCAATCAAATCTTCACTCGAAGAAAGCCAGAGGTCCGGAGTTCAAATCTCCGTAGGCTCATGATTCGCCAAAGGAGATTTGAACGGAGGACACGTCCGGAGCGAAGAAATTGCTTTTCAAAAATAAATGTAATGATATTTTTTGGAATGTGATTTTCGAGTAGAATCTTTGCGGGCGTTACCTTATCACAACAATTTTTATATAGTTTGAAGTTTTTTGTAGGAGATGGACAAATTAATGAGCGCTTTAATTGGTGCAGTTGTAGTCTGTACGATGTTTATTTTTGTATTTGGAATTATCTGGGTTTTAATGAAGGCAGGAGGTTTTTAGGATGGCGAACGAAGTTTGGGCAACACAACAGATAAACCAAAATTTCTTTGAATTGAGTAAGGATATTAGAAGGCTCACAAAAGCGATAGATGGACATTCCAAGTCATCAAATAAACTTCAACTTTTTATAACAATTTTAACAGGAATCATGGCTATTGGAATTATTATTGGATTATTTATTTAGATAGTTTTTTATAGTTTTTTATTTGAAAATTATTATGGTAAATGAAATTCATGAGAGAAACTTAATACTCGCTGATGAATTGCTTCAACGTTCGGGAAGAGAGATTTTAGCTCTTTCATTAAATGATGATGGAAGATGGAGAGAGAATTATCGAACAGCAATGATTATTAAGAATCAGAAAATAAATGAAAGATTAGTGTGGGCAACATGGGCTGTTGCTATAGGAACGATTATTCTATCCACAATGTCAATTGGATTAACACTCTACTTCCAATATTTTAAGTAACCCCCAAAACCCTTAAAACCCTCCCCACTTTATCTAAACCATGTTATTAGGACTAGTAGGGAAACCATCCGCCGGAAAAAGCACATTCTTCAAGGCAGCAACGTTAGCAGACGTACTCATAGCATCCTACCCTTTCGCAACAATTGACCCAAATCACGGAATGGGATACGTTCGAGTAAAGGCCCTTTGTAAGGAACTAGATACAAAATGCAACCCTCGAACAGGGTTTTGCACGGGAGAGACAAGATTCGTCCCAGTAGAACTAATGGATGTCGCAGGGCTAGTCGAGGGAGCAAGCGAAGGAAAGGGACTAGGAAACAAATTCTTAGATAACCTTAGACAAGCAGATATGTTCATCCATATAGTAGATATTTCGGGGACGACAGACAAAGAAGGAAAAGAGGGAGAAGGAAACCCAATTGAAGATGTGAGAATGTTAGAAAACGAACTTAACAAATGGTATAAAGGAATCTTATCAAAAATATGGGATAAATTCTCTAGGACAGTTCAAAACACCAAACAGGATTTAGCAAAGGCCGTATCAGACCAATTTTCAGGATTAGGTGTAAAAGAAGATGATGTAAAGTCTACTCTAAACAAATTAAAACTTGACCCAGAAAAACCAGCAAGCTGGTCAGAAGATGATTTAACAAATTTTGCAAAAACCCTTCGCCATTTAACAAAACCAATGTTAATCGCAGCAAACAAAATAGACAAAATAGACTCAGAAGAAAATTTAAAGAAACTAAAAGAAGAATTCAAAGATTTACAAATCATTCCTTGTTCGGCAGACGCAGAACTCTCCCTTAGACAAGCAGCAAAAGCAGAGCTAATAGAATATACTCAAGGAGATTCAACTTTCAAGATAAACGAAGAAAAAACAAACAAAAAGCAAAAAGAAGCCCTACAATCAATCCAAAAAAATGTATTAGATAAATTCGGCTCAACTGGAGTCCAAGAAGTACTCGATAAATCTGTCTTTGAACTTCTAAAATACATAGCAATCTTTCCTGCAGGCTCAAAACTAGCAGACAGCAAGGGAAACGTCCTCCCAGATTGCTTCCTCCTTCCACAAAATTCAACTGCCCTAGACTTCGCATACTATCTCCATACAGATATCGGAGATAAGTTCGTAAAAGCAATAAATGTCCGAACAAAACAGGCAGTTGGAAAAGACCATCCATTAAACCACCGAGATGGTGTAGAGATAATGATTTCCTAATATCTTGAGTATTGGGCTCAACACTTGGACAAGTCTCAAGTATTTCGTACAGGAAAGAAGAATTTAGTAAGGCGTTGTGATTCTTTGACGCTGAGTTAGGTTTTGATACTATTTGCGGGGTTCATTTTATTTTAAATATTTTAGTAGAACAATTCATCAAAGAGATTAACAACTTATTAGATTCCCCATGAAGCGAAACGCCTTGACAAAGTCAGGCGTGAAGCCCCAAACTCAAAACATTTAAAAATTCCTTCCCCTTTACATTATTTTAATGAAGCTTAAACACATTATAGAATCCCAACAATTCGATAGAGATATTATCTTTAAGCTCTTTAAACGGGCTGATGAACTTCGAACATCGCAAGAACAAACTCTAAAAGGAAAAATTCTAACAACTTTATTCTACGAGCCATCCACAAGAACAAGACTTTCTTTTGAATCTGCAATGATTAGGCTAGGAGGGTCAGTAATGGGAACAGAAAGTGCAAAATTATTTTCATCAGTTTCGAAAGGAGAATCTTTAGAAGACAGCATTAGAGTAATCTCAGAATATTGTGATGCAATAGTTTTAAGACATAATGAAGAAGGTGCCGCAGAAAAAGCTTCAATTGTAAGTAGCGTCCCACTAATAAATGGAGGAGATGGAAAAGGGCAACATCCAACACAAACACTCTTAGACATCTACACAATTTATAGAGAACTAGGAAGATTAGATAATCTAAAAATAGCTATGGTAGGAGATTTAGCCTCTGGAAGAACAGTCAGGTCCCTCTGCTATATCCTCGGAAAGTTTGAAGGAATAGAAATAACATTTATCTCTCCAGGGAATCTAAGAATTGGAGAAGACATAAAAGAGTATCTGATAAAACATAATATTAAATTTTTTGAAAAAGATAATCTGGAAGAAATCCTCCCGAAAATGAATGTTATTTATATGACAAGAGTTCAAAAAGAGAGAATGTCCGAAGAGGACTACCTAAAAGCTAATGGAAATTTTAAGATAACGGAAAAAAGTTTAAAATTAATAAAACAAGATACAATTATCATGCACCCTCTCCCCCACATAGGGGAGATTAATCTTCCTTTAGATATAGAACAAACAGATAAGAGGGTAGCATATTTTAGACAGGCAGAGAATGGGTTATATATTAGGATGGCAATATTAGAGAGCCTAATAAATAACTAATATTTATAACCTCAAACTTCTTCTAACATACAAAAGATGGCAAGAATAAAATACACAGACGCTCCGGATATAAAAGAAATCTCGGAAGAAATAATAAAAACATTAGGATGGAATCATATCCATCTAGAGCATATAGCATTCATTCGAAGTTTTAATTCAAAAGCAAAAAGAACTATAGCCAGATGTCATGCTTTAGGTAAAGCAATGCAAATCGGAATGGGAAGGAAGAAAGGATTCTACCTGGTAGAAGTAATCTCAGAACAATTTGACAAACTACCAGAAGAAGAAAGAATGAAGGTCATCATTCATGAACTAATGCATATCCCCAAATCTTTTGGAGGAGGGTTCATACACCATGATAAGGTCCACGATGAGTCTGTTTCAAATATCTTCCAACATTATTGTAATCTAAAAAAACAACCAAAAAAAGAAGAATGGTTCTAAAAGAAATAACTTATTTTATCAATGGAAAGAAGAAAAAAATAAAAGTAAAAAAAGTAAATCCATTTTCCTCAGGGCTACTCTTCAGAAAAAAATCTCCCCCGTTATTGTTCACTCTTCCAAAAGAAATAAGATTTCCAATAACTTCAATATTCTGCAAACCATTTAAGGCAATTTGGTTAGATAAAAACATGAAGGCAACTCAAATCATCGACGTCAAAACTTGGAAATGGAAGATTCCAGGCAAGGGAAAGTATCTTTTAGAAATTCCAAGCGTTACTACAAAATGATAAATCTCCGACGAGAAAACAAGCGAAAGGTTTAAATAGAAAATCGAATTATAAAATATAGATAGTTAAAAGAGGGAAAAAGGAGGTCAAAAAAATGGGAAAAATAATCGCTAAAGGTGTTGTCAGTAGAAAATCTGGGTATTTATATTATGTAGATGGAAAGGGCAATGTCTGTGAGGCTAAGATGGCTAGAGGTGGTAAGAAGAAAAAGAAAGCAGCTAAGAAAACAGTAAAGAAAAAAGTTGCTAAGAAAAAACCAGCTGCAAAAAAGAAGCCAGCAAAAAAGAAGAAAAAGTAAATAAATTTTCTTCTTCAATCAAATCATACTCAATGAACCTCTCTTTTTAGGGAGATTGGGAGGTTCATTATTTTTTTATTTTTTAAATAAACTCTTTATCCAAAATATTTCTCTGTATAAAACCGAATCAACTGCTCAACTTCAGGAATACAACTTTTATCTTGAGCCCCAACTTTTGTTTTCTTCTGAACATCTTCCAAAGTTCGAGCCCCTTCAAGAACTGCTTCTTCAATATCTTTATCAGTAATCTTCAAAATCTTATCAACTATTTTAGCCCCTTCAACCATTACTCTATCATTTTGCCCACTTCTTTTAAAATAATCATTAATAGCACTACGAAGAGCTTTATCTCCAAGGACAGAACAATGAAACTTCCTTTGTGGCAAACCTTCAAGCCGATTAGCAATATCCTGTGGCTTTATCTTTAAAGCGTCTTCAATTTTAATCCCGCCATTCTCAGTTACCATCAAACTCAACATAGATGTACTTCCAATCGCAGAGGCACAACCAAAAGTTTGCCATTTACACTCAACAATCTTATCCTTTTTCTCATCAACTTTAACCCACATCTTCATCATATCTCCACAAGCAGGGCTACCTACCTGTCCAACTCCGCTCGCAACTTTATCATACTCCATTGCCTCATCCTCATCTTTTAAAAAATTCCTCGGTTTGAAAAAATGCTCACGAACAATATCATTATAAAACCATTTATTCCCTTCAACCTTCGCTTTAACATCAAGATGAGTCCTCATTCCAGTTTCACTCATTGTTTAACCTCCAAACCTAGACTAATTTTCTTATTCTCTTCACTCAAATATTCTATAAAATCTTCAGCATTTAAATTAACAGGAGATAATCCTCTAAGCTCCTTTATTACTCTAGGCAAAACTCTCAATATCTTATCTATCCCTTCTTCAGTAGTATATCTTCCAAGACTAAACCTCAAACTACCATGAGCAGCTTCGTAGGGCATCCCCGTAGCCAAGATTACATGGCTTGGATCAAGTGTTTTACTTGTACACGCACTTCCTGTACTAATACAAATTCCTTCTTCATCTAAATAAAGTAAAACAGCTTCTCCCTCAACATCTAAAATACTGATATTCACATTCCCAGAAATTCTATTCTCCGGATGCCCATTCAAAAAAGCTTTAGGAATTGTAGATAAGATCCCATCTTTTAGTTTTTGGGAGAGCTTCTCCAATCTTTTATTCTCAGTCCCTCTCTCCTCTGTTGCAAGCTCCAAAGCCTTTGCAAATCCAACAATTGAAGGAATATTCTCAGTCCCACTTCGAAGCCTCCGCTCTTGTCCTCCTCCATGAATCAACGGAGTCAAAGAAACTCCCCTCCGAATATAGAGTAGCCCAACACCTTTAGGACCATAGATTTTACTCCCATTTAAACTCAAAAGATTTACGTTCAATTTTTCAACATCCAAAGTCAAATAATTCCCTGCCTGACAAGCGTCTGTGTGAAATAAAACACCTTTCTCATTACAAATTTTCCCAATTTCTTTAATTGGCTGAATTGTTCCAATTTCGTTATTCACATACATAATAGAAACCAGGATAGTATCTTCCCGAATGGCATTTTTTAAATTCTCTAAATTAACCATTCCATATCTATCTACATCAAGATAAGTTACTTCATAACCTTCTTTTTCAAGGAACTCACAAGTCTCAAGAACTGCATGATGTTCAGTTTTTTGCGTGATTATATGTTTTCCTTTTCCTAACTTTTTATTAAGATGATAGGCAATTCCCTTTATCGCCATATTTACACTCTCAGTTCCACTTCCCGTAAAAATTATTTCTTCAGCCTTACAATTAAGAATTTCTGAAATCTTTTCCCTTGATGCATCCAATGCCTTCTGTCCAGTCAAACCTTTTGAATGCATACTTCCAGGATTTCCATATTCCTCATTAAAATAAGGCAACATTTCATTAACAACTCGTTTATCTACAGGGGTAGTTGCCGAATTATCTAAGTAAATTGTTTTTTCATTCATTTTCATTCAATATCCTTTGATTTTAATTCTTTGAGCAAAGCTTCAGGTTCTATTCCATGAGCGAGAGCCCCATCTTCAATAGTCTCTATTTGAGACATCGGACATCCGCCACATCCAAGACCAATATTTCCAAGCTTTTCTAACATTTCAGGATTCTCTTCGATAAGTTCATTTATCGTCATTTCTTTAGTTATTTCTTTTTGTTTTTCCATTTTAATAATTATGTTCAGCATTACAATAAGCCAAAACCCCCTTATTATATTTTTTACAAACCTCACAAGAAGAATTATTATCTTTCATATATTTTAAAAGCCTTTGAATTTCTCCAATAGTCTTCTTTGAATCTTCAAGAATAATTTTTACAGATTTAGAAACTTCTACCTTAACATCCTCGCTAATTTTAATATTATTTGCCCTCTTATTAGAGATATATTGTGAAACAGCTGCCTTGCTTATCCCAAGCAATTTTCCTGCCTTCTCATAACTAAGTCCATGCTCGGTTGTCAATTGCCTTGCTAATTCTTTTCTTATAGCAGGTATAATATACCAAACTTCGATTTCTTGAGGTAAAGAGTACATGTTAACGATAGTTAACATCTATTTTTAAATCTATGTAAAAG
>CAYMMZ010000013.1:0-20153 GCA_964391715.1 Candidatus Woesearchaeota archaeon
TCTTGCAAGTGTAAGAGAAATTAAAAATTAGTTTGAATCCGTAAAGGCCTGAACCGTTTTTGGGGATAAAGTGAGACGCAATAATTCAAAATTATAATTTATTATTGTTGTTAAGATTCACTATTAGAATGGATGGCATGATATGGATTACACCGATGGTTATAGGATTGGTAATGGACATTATTGGAGTATGTCTTCTTGCAATTCCATTATTAAAATCAAGAGAGTTTCCAAAAAGAATGCATGATGAAATGTTCAAACTATTAGGAATTGAAAGTTCGAGTGATAAAAAAACAGATTTGTGGGCATTTAAAATGGGTAAAATTAAGGAAGCCATGGGAGACGAACCAATAAAAAATACAGAACAGCAAAAAATGATATCTCAAATTACAATCATGTTTTCTATTTTAGCATCGTATCTTGAAAGAGAATCAAGAACTCAAAAAAGTTATGTTCTAAAAGTTGCATTTGGAATTATTTTTTTAACGATGGGATTTGTATTGATGATAATTGCTAACTTGATTCAAGCAAATCTAATAACTTGAATATTAAAAAATGTGAATTTTATAAAATAATCAACAATTTTATGGTTAAATCTGTTAAGGCCTGAACCATTTTTGGGATTAAATTAGGATTCAAAAATAAAATACATCCAATACTCTTATCTTGAAATAATGTTTTTGGTTTAAAATAACCTAAAATTAAGTTCAGAATCTAATCTAAAATTATTGTACCAATTTTTGGAGATTGCTGTTTTGGTGCACCACTCCAGATTAAATCAAATTTATCAATTTCTTTTTCAACATGGTAACAAACATCCCATGTGATGTTAGGATTTTGTTTTCCAGTGATTATTTGAATGTCTGATTGTCTGCCATGGCATTGTTCTGGATAAATCTCCCCACTTGTACTTTTCAAATTCCACATTGCAGTAGGTGAGAAGTATATTTGATCTTGCAGTTTCATGTGAGTCGTCATTTGCATGTTAATGTTGATTATTTTGTAATAATCACTATCCACTACACGTACTGCATTTATTTTAAAGTCAGCAGTGGCACCACCACTTGGTTTGTTATCCATTTTTACAGTTACAGTTGGATAGTTACCTGATTGAGTTGTTACTGTGCCTTGCTTGATTTCGATTTGTTTATTGCGCTGTTCACAAGCATCTGTTTTTTGAACTGCTGCAAAAATTTTGTCTACATCGGTACTATGCTTTACTTCATTTTTGTATCTTGAACAATCCTCTAGTTTGGCTTCAGAATTGCCAGAGATTAAACCCATATCAGTCGGAATTGAATCAGATATGTCATCAATGGTATTTTCTACAGTATTTTGAACAGAATCTAAAGAGAGTTCTTTTGTGACATCTTTCACAGTTTCTTCAGGATTAATACCCTGAAATATCTGAATGATGAATTGGATTAACGCATCAAAGGGATTGCTTGCTTTGGGTGGTTCAACTTTGTTTTGTTCCATTTTCTTTGGAGTATAATTTTCACATTGAGGATCATCTTGTGAATTCTTTAAACAATATTCTTCCATCATGTTTCTAGAACCTTCTTGTGCAAACACAGTAATTGGAACTAACAAAACAAAAGCTAATGTGAGAATTACTACAGATTTCATTTTTTCTTTGAGATAGTTTTTTTGGTGGTTTTTCTTTTGATTGTTTTAGATTTTACTAGTTCTTTTTTGAATTTAGGTATGGCTTGATCTTGATACCATGTAATAACATCATGACAATCACGACACACTATCATTATTTCCTTATTGCATTCCTTAACATGATGGTCGGTAAGATTACGCTTTATTTTATTACAAACCATACATTCCCCAACTCTTGTTTTTAGCATGAATTTTGATAAATTGTATGAACTTAAGCATATTGGAATTGAATTGATATTTTCAACAAATCGGCAGTGATTTAGATTAAAAAGTCACAGTGCCTTTCTAAACTTGTGTTCAATCTCATGCAGTACATTGTCCACCGCATCCAGTTTTGGAAGATATGAAACCTCCTCCTCCTCCACAGTCAACACCATTGGGAGATATTCTTTCCCATCATGTTCATACACATCTTGAAACTCCAATTGAATCTCCAGAGGATCATCTAGGTACTGGAACATGTCTTCTGATGCAGCTCCCTGGGCAGATTCTAGGTTTTTCCAGTCAGATATGCCTTCAAGGGTTTTTGTTGCAGAAACCAGTGCACTACTTCCCTCATTGAGCTGAAAGTGAACCTCATCCAAATCCAGCTTCTTTTCATTGTCTGTAAAATACATGTGAAACCAGCATGTTCTGGTCTCAAAATCAATCTCTCCATCATCAATGTGGTAGTCATACCTTCCAAGTATCTCATAGATAGCCTCCTCCAGTTTTGCTGAATTGTATGATCCCCAGAGTGCCCTGTGCAAGGCTGTGGAAAAAGATGATTTTATTGATTCGTTTTTGAATCCAGGTGGAAACGACAATCCGTCAACCACTGCATTTAGAAAGTCCTCAGGTTTTTGTCCAAATTCACCTGAAAGTTCCCTTAATTTTTTCTCGTCGTTTATCTTGATATTCATGTTGTGTTATGTTTTTAGATATTATTTATGTATGAAAATAATACTAATTTTTATCCAATAAATTTTCACCAATAATGTGCATTTTTCTTCAGGTAGTTATCCATAATCCATTTGACAAATCTATTCTCTTTTTTGTTTACTTGTGATTTTTCCAGTGCTTTGAAATACGGATTGCGTTTCCCACTGTCAAGATTGATTAGCGGATAACCATGTTTCTTCAATACAAAATTCATCATAAGTCTGGATATTCTTCCGTTTCCGTCCCTAAACGGATGTATTGTAACAAATTTCTGATGTACTAGCGCAGCTAACATTACTGGATGTATTTTGTTTTTGTTTTCCTCATACCATGTAAAAAAACCATCAATCATTTTTTTGACAAGGTATCCTGGCGGGGGTGTAAATTCGCTTCCACGTATATCTACATTCGTTGTACGAATAATTCCTGCCTTTTCGGGTTCCGTATCCTTCAGTAATTCTTTGTGCCATTCCACAACTAGGTCTTCACTCAGATCACCCTCGTGCTGCATCATCTCATCGAAGATTTTATCATGAGCTTCCGTTTCTTTTATGTCATGCATCGGTTTTCCCTTTGGAGATATTCCGGATTCCAGCAGATCAACGGTTTCCCTGTATGTTAATTTCGAACCTTCAATTTTTTGAGTGTCATAATTGTATTTCATTGAGAACTGTTTGTTTTTTTTCTGCAGTTCTTTCTCAGTTAGATTGTCATTTTCCTTATTGTGGTTTTGATGTATTAGGTCTAGGGCAGACCCACAATCTTCAAGATAGATTTCCCTTTCAAAATCATCTTTTTGTTCATCGATATTATCGGGCAGAGTAGGTCCCAAGTATCTGTCTCTTTGTTTCCTTCCACCCTTCCTAGAATCATGATAGAGATAGTAGTAATATTTCTCGCCTCTTTTTCTTTTGGTTACTCCCACCATACATCTATTGTCCAGGACAAATTAATAAAATTAACTAATTTTTACTAAAACACCTGGGCAAGATTTATGCCTAACTGTCCAGGATAAATCATGGTTTGTCCAGGAGTAATGGATGATTTCAGTATATTTTTACTAAAACACCTGGGCAAGATTCATGCCTGACTGTCCAGGATAAATCATGGTTTGTCCAGGAGTAATGGATGATTTTGCATGTTTAATCACAGATATCCTGGTCAAAAGACCAAAACATGCGTTAAAAATCAAGGTATATCAGGATAAGGCTTGGTGTCAGGAGCCTCAAGATCATACATGTTTTTCTTTTTCTTGGTAACAATAATCCTGTCACCCTCTAGGAACCGATGTGTATGATAGAGTTGCCCAGTCATAATGTCATCCTTGTGATTGACTTTCAGTTCAAACATTTTTCCATTAAATTTGAGCTTAAAGACAACATCAGAATCCGGGAAAAAATCCCTGTCAGCCTTCTGAACATGCCAGTAACGGTGTCTTGCCTCAGGTTTTTTCAATGGTCGCGAGTATTCATCAGTCATCTAACAAGAAGGAGTTTGCAGTACTTTTCTTCTCTTCGGTCAAAAAAGTTTGCCATCGTTAGCGCATAAAACGAATAACACGATTCAGACAAACAAGAGGTCTTTTTTCAATGTCATGTTCCCATAACCGTATGACAGAGTATCCATCACGCCTTAGTTTTCTGGTAATCCTTTTGTCACGTCTCATATTTCCTTCAATCTTGTCTTTCCAGAATTTTTTTCTTGGTTTCTTCTTTGTGTCATAATTGTATCCATGCCAGAAGTCACCATCACAGAATACAATTGTTTTTTTGCCAACCAAAAAATCAGGATTACCATAAATTTTCGGATGTTGTATGAACTTGATTTTACTGGAACGGAAAAGTGTTCGTGTGATGATTTCAATTTTGGTATTCTTCCCGCGAATTTTTGACATTACCAAGCTTCGCTTTTCCTTGGAAAAGATGTCTGTCATGAGCAACTAATTTGAAAGTATTTTTTTTAGATGTTTTGCTATTGCCATTGCTAGAAGTGGCGGTACAGCGTTTCCAATCTGTTTGAACTGTGCAGAACGCGAACCTGAAAAAACGAATGAGTCAGGAAAGCTTTGCAATCTTGCGGCTTCTCTTACAGAGATTGTTCTGTTTTGTGTCGGATGAATGTACATGTATCCGTCCTTTGCAAGGTGGGATACAACAGTCCATGAAGGTTCACGATTTGAAAGCCTCTTCCACTTATCATCAAAGGAATCGTTACTGTAACCAATTCTGTCCCTGTCGGATTTTGAAAGTTGAGACCACTTTCCACCGGGCCTCATGTTTTTGAAAACATCAATGTCCTTGCTCCTATGCCATCTTGTAACGTTGTTATGCAATGTCTTCTGTTTCCCTCGCGACCATTTTTGGAATTGGCATTCAGGGGATTTTCTGTACTTTTTGACTGAATCCTTAATCTTGAGACCTTTTTTTGGGAGTCTCAAGGCAGGAAGGTCACCTATGGCATCACCCACGGTTACATAATTTTGCTCATGATTAGACAGAGGTAGGTCTGAATCAGACTTTTTGAAGTGGGTTGGTTCTGGCCATGAAATGGGTTTGCGATTTTTTGTTGCGATAAAGAAAACCCTCTTTCGGAATTGTGGCACGCCATAATCCACCGCATTAAGAACATGATAATCTACATTGTGATATCCCACATTCTGAAAGTCTTCCTTGATTTGTTCTATAATACGTCCTTCTTTGTAGTTGACCATTCCAACGACATTTTCCATTACGATTGCTTTTGGTTTGAACCAATCAACGAATTTTATGAATGATTTGTAAAGGTGGTTCCTCTTGTCATCAATGAATCTGGAATCTGAGCTTCGTCCGTTCCTTTGTCCGTTCTTTACAAGTGATGCAATTTTGACCCGTCCCACGTTGCTGAATCCCTGACATGGTGGACCTCCGATGACAATGTCCACATCAGTAGGTTTTAGTGAAGTTTTTTTCCGAAATTTTTCAACGATATTATTCTTGCTTGCATCTGCAGATACAACATTTTCTTCAGGTACTGAAAAATTCTTTTTGTATGTCTTAATTCCGGATTCAAAAATATCCAAGGCCCCAACGGGTTTCATCCCTGCAAGCTTGAATCCCATGCTCATACCGCCGGGAACCCCGAAAAGGTCTATGAATGATAAAGGCAATATTATACCTGGACGAAGACACCGAGAAAAAGATATCTATTGTTAGGAGGTAAAATTCCAGGTTTCACATCATTCTTCTGTAAAATCTTCTTGAATATCCCTCTCAAATTTGGTATAACCAAGTTCAACCTTTTCGTCATTGAATTTTCTAATATTGTCCTTAACTGTGATGATTCTACAATGATTTCCGGGTTTTCCTCCAAATTGCTCACCTCTTAATCCACGTCCTATCATCTGCTGATATGCAACGATGCTTGTAGTAGGACGCGCAATTATCACGGTATCTATCTGGGGGGAATCAAATCCGGTAGATAGTACGTTGTAATTACACATTACTTGTATGCCATCACTGTTTGTATCGTTAAACGTATCTACATACAATTTTCTTGCAGCATATCTTGTATCTCCTGTAATACAGACGCTACTGAATCCATTTTTTTCCAGTATTCTTGACATGGCGTTTGATTGTGACACATTGGTTCCAAAATAAAGAATCTTCCTTCCGGCTTTTGCCTCCTTGATAATTTCATTTTTTATATTTTCATTTCTCTCAGGTTCGGTTGCAATTCTTTCAATCCAAAGATCTCCACCGCCATCCAAATCCCTAGTTTCCTTTTCATCCAGTTTGAGGACGGTTCTTCCAGGATCAATTGGTATGAATTCCGCATGAGCAAGAAATTTTAGTTCTTCAAGATTTTTTCGCATGAAGTTAAGATTTCCCCAGTTTTCATCAAACATAATTCCATTGGATTCGGAAGGAGGGTTGGAATTTTTGCTAGGGTGTATTCTTTTGTCACCATACATGTCCAACAAACGTTTTGTTTCAGAATCAAGTCTACGTTCCGGAGTTGCAGTTAAGCCGATTAGCGGAATTTTATCATTTGATTTTATTCCGTCAGGAAACATCGACATTCCAAGATTGTCCAAGATTTTGGCATAAGAGTCAGCTACAGAGTGATGTGCCTCATCAATGAAAACCGCTGAAAGTGCACCGTCATCACTTATGTGATGCAGTTCATTTTTACGCGAAACAAGCTTCTGTACACCGCCAACAATTATGCCACGTTCATCAGATGTCGGAATGTCATTTACCCCCCATGCACGATAGATGTTCAAAGTCTCTCCCTTGCCATGTTGTTCCCAAATCTGTTTGAAGCAAAGTACTGCCTGCTCACATACTTCCTGACTTTGTGCAATCCACAGGATGTTTCTATCAACAGAATTATCGTTCAGAAATTTCACTATTGCCTCTACAGCAATTCTTGTTTTTCCTGCTCCTGTAGGGAGGGTAACTATAGCTCTGTTTTCTTCAGAACCGTTTAAGATTTCAAGGACCTGATTCTTCATATTTTCTTGAAAGTTCCTTAGTTCTTTCAAGTCAGCCTTTGGAACTGCTTCTTCGATTCGACCAGATTTTGGTTCACTTCTTATTCCTGCAAATATGTCAGCGAGTCGAATTTGTTCTACAAATCTTCTTGCAAATACGCCACCAGGTTTCCACGGATGTTTTTGTCTTTCATCTTTCAAACTCTGAAGATATTTTCTTGAAACTTCTTTTGTGTCGTTGCTAAATTTGACTTTCATTTCTTTGATTGTGGATGCACTATAGTTGGAACTGCCAAGGAATATTTTGAATATTTTTGAATATTCCTCTAGTTCAAAAAATTTGTCTAGGATTTTTCCACGAAGGTCGGCTCCGAAAGCACCTTCGAATAGCTCACTGCCAAACATTTCCACCAAGGTTCTAGGTAAATTTTCATCCAGTATTTCACCATCCTCTGTTCCATAGTCTGCAGCCAGTATTTTTTCAACACCCGGCAGCCGTTTCTGAAGATAATCATGCAGCCAAATCCCCATATTATCGTCATCAATCCCATCAAAAAAAATCTCTTTTAGTATTTGTCCTGCTTTTTCCTTTTCATCAGTACTTGCAACAAGGTTTCTGCCACTCATTGTTTGTCATCTCCAACAAAATATTCTTCTTCAATCATCTTAGTAATCAACGCCATCATGTTTTTTACAATAGGTCCGCTAACCAAAAGACCAATCTCAAAATTCACTTCAGTTCCAAGCTCAGTCAAATTTGCAGAACTTACAAGCATTTGCCTATCATGAATGATAATGACCTTGGCATGAACCTTGTAGAATTTGGATTCTTTGTCTTTTCTTGTGTATATTGTTGGTTTGGTGAGACTTTTCTCAGTAAAACATTTTCGTAGTTCGGTTTCATTTACATGGCTTTTATCAACAATCAAATCAACATGTACGCCGGACTCAAGACATGTGTTTAGTTCATCAATAATGCTTTCCGCATTGCTTGTGATTCTATAATCTATTATTGTAACAGTTTCCCCCTGCTTTGCGGATTTCAACATCTCTTCAATTACAGGCTTTGTACTTCTTACTCCTGCACTGATTTTTCCAGGCCCCGTCCACACAATTTCCATATCGTTTGTGTTTTCAGATGTATGTGATTTGGCAACAAGGCCCGTAACAAACATGGCGTTAAGAACAGAATGATCAATGGAAGAATCAGTTACAAGAAGCATAAGTTGTCTTATCTTCGGTCCGGATATTCCGGTAATTTCCTCCAAGTTGTATTTTGTAACTTCGGTTTCGGATTCCCATGCAGATACAAGTTTTTGAATACTAGCTTTTGGAAGGTCTTGAATTATTCCCATGACCGTTTCAGCAAGGTCTGTAACATTTAGGGAACTCATTGTCTCAGTTTAATGAATCCTATTTTTGTGTCCTTCAATGTATGATCAACCAGTTCTCGATCAAGAAGACTGTTCATGTTCTCACAGCAGGTTTCTGGAAGAAGAGTGCATGCGTGACATGCGGCACCTATTAGCTGCGGTGTCCTTTCTGTTTCCTGCATAGAACAGAGAGGGTCACATGAACAAAGTGTGGACTGCAAGACAGCATCCTCAAGTACATCCCAAAGTTTGTTTTCATTTTTTCTCCCAAGTTCTACCAGTCCTCCTAAAGCCCCGTCACTGCTTGGGGATGATGTGTAAATGAAAATTCCAGCCATTCCGTCTCCACAGTAAATTCTTTCTGTAAAGGATGCAGTAGAATATCCTGCAAGTTTTGAGAGGCTTTTCATAATGATATGGGAAAAGGTGTGTAAGAACACGTATTTCGCACTGTGTCGAGGGTTGTTAGGGTCTGTCTTTATCTCGTCCTGAACCGTCATGATGTGGCTAAACCTTTCTTTTACAGAGCTATTTACTCCCCACTCTTCCAATGTCTTGTTGTTGATACTAAAGAATATTCCCTCACCACGATTCTCAACCACCGGAAGCCAAGTAAGATTTTCCTTGGATAAACTTGAAACCTTTGTATCCTCATCAGCATCAAAAGGATCAATTCTTGTAAATCCGGTGATTGCAGATACAACACGGGTTTTTTTTACCAAAACAATTCGGTCTATGTAGTTACTGAATTCTGGCGATATGTCATCAATGTTTTCCGTTACAAACTCGGCATCGTCATAGTTCTCTCCAGAATTAAGTGCATCAAACTCAAGCTTGTAGACATCCTTGTCCTTGTTACGTTTTGAAAATTCTTCCAGACTTGTAATTTTGTCAAGAACCTGTTGCAGTGTCCATCGTCCATCTGGGAATTTTTCCGATTTGAGTTGGAATTTTACCTCAAGCCATTTTTCATAAAAATCATTATCGGAATTTTGTCTAAAGTTTGAAATCTCTGATCCGGCATCGGAAATTTTTCCGGCAAGATCATCACTGAATGGTGGAATTGTGACAGCACTTCTGACAAGTGGGAAATAGATGTTTGTTGCCCCCTTGAAAATCCCCTTCATGTCCTCATCGCAATCACTGGAATGCCTGTCAAGCCATGGCCTTCTCTTGGTGCATCCAAACGTGGTAAATTGTAATCCTCCCTTTGCAAGGGCCTTGGTCATTTTTTGAGGTCTTGCAATGCAGTTTTTTCCACGACACTGGACTGTCTTTGAGTCAAGAGAAAGTGATTTGGAGTCTCCGACCAAGTACAGTCTAGCATCATCTTGACTGCATACATCACGTTCGCTTCCATTTCTGTGAATCCACCGGTACCATGGAAATTCATCAAGGTGTCCATCTTTGCATGCAGCAACAAATCTTACTGGATATGTTTTGGGCGGTTCAACACCCCTAGTTTTTTTCATGTTACCGCATTCATCAGAATCACAACTCATGCCTCTGCCAGTTTTGTTGTTTCGTCCCGGAACCAGCTTGTCACATCTTGGACAGAATCCCCATGAAGGAAAACTTCTGACTGGAACCTTGCCAGGATCCTTCGGGTCTTTGAACGATGATGTGGAAATCAATCTTTCCACATTTACAAAACCGTTTCTCTTGATTTCCTGAAGAAGTATTTCGTCTCTTATTGATTTGAATTTTTCAGGATGCCAGTAGTCCAGTCCCATGATAATCATTGAATCGCGCTGATTGTCGTATATTGCGCCAGGACCAAACGTACGAGTGACCTGACTTGGTCTGATGTGGAAATGTTCCTTATCCAAGGTCATCTATACATACTCCATTTCAATTTGTTGTTCAACGTCTCGCAGAGATTCAGGGGTGCTCAGTGGGAAGGTATCGTCATCTTGTTCTCCACGTTTTGCAAATTCAATCATAAGTACACTTGGGTTTGGTTCCTCGTCATCCCACTTGTTGTACGGATTGTTATACCAAACTGATTCATGCAGGGAAGTGTTGTTGGAAACATCTCGGATGAATTTCTCCCATTGTTCTTGAAGTGTAATCAGTTTTGTTCTGAATGCTTTGTAAGATTCCGAATCATCATCAACCTGTTCCACAGACTTGAATCGCTCAAGAATAAATTTCGTAGCTGTATCCCCGTGAGGTATTCTGAAATCATCAGCTGTAGTTTTTTCCGCAAGAAGAGGGTCACTTAATCTAATCATTGCAATAAGTACTGCATGAAGTGCACGGTTGTAAGCAGGTATTGAAAAAGGAGTCAACGTTGAAGGTTCCACATGTTTTTGCATCATGCTGTGAAAGCCACCAAAATTTTCATAATGAGAAAGATCTCGCGGTTTGTAAGGATTGAAAAGTACGAATACACTTCCGGGCGATGTAGGTCTTCTTCCAATTCTTCCGGTAGCTTGAATGTATTCAGTAATGGTTTTTGGTTGACCGTTTACTGCCATCAGTGCAAGTCTATCAATGTCTATTCCAACTGAAATCATGTTTGTTGCAAGAAGTACGGAAATCACATCTCGATCAGGAAGTGACTTTTCAAGCTTGTCCCTTATGTCATTGATTTCCTTCTGGGTCTTCCTGCCGGTAAGTTCATCTATTCCATTCTCAGGTGTTCCAGGATCCCTTACATCAAACTGGTTTTGATATACTGCATCTGCCAAAAAGTTAATGTTTTGAACAACGTCGTCTTCAACGAGTCTGTTTGCACCCCCAAGTTCCCGGATACTGTTATAGTATCCAACCAAAGTCCAGTAAGGATCTACTTGTCCGTCATCCATTGCCTGGGATAAGCGAACAATCTGCATCTTTTGTAAAAGTGCCGCATACAGTTTGCCCAATGCATATTTTCCAGAACGTTGGGAGAAAGAAACCCCTACAAACAGCTTACCCTTTTTCCCAGTCTCCCACCAAAAGAAGGAATCCTTTCTAGCAATGCCGGGAGGAGGAAATGTCAGGGTCTTGGATCTGTCAAAGATTTTACGGACCTGGTCCTGAGCTCCCTTGATTGTTGCTGTTGAAACAATCACCTTTGGTCTTAGTTCCTCGCCATTCCTGGAAATTCTTGTTAGAAAATCTACTGCGGTCTCATAAAGGCCAACCATCGTTCCAAGAGGACCAGAAATGAGATGCAGTTCATCCTGAATGATAAGGTCTGGCGGGAATATAGAGGTCACGTTTCTAACTTTTTCATTGTTACCTTTGCGATGAGTTCCTTCGCCGTTGATTCCGCAGCTTGGATGTTTTTCCCTTGGAAGGAATCCGTGAAGTTCACATTTTCTGGATGGCCTTCCAAAGATGTTCGCAATGTCAGGACGGAAGGGCAATCGTGCAAATTTGTCTACGGTTGCAATAATCATACTTGGACATCTTGTGTAAATGTCAGAATCCACTGTCACCAATGGAAGTATCTTGTCAGGTGCAAAACTCCTATCTGTAAAGATGCACGGACTTGACTCATTTGTACATCGTACAAGGGTCCACTTTGTTTTAGGATCAAATCGATAATTGGGATATGGTGCCAGTCGGTTTCCACACCAAGGACAATAGTTTGTCTGGCATGGGGAACCGTCAGAAGGTGTGATGTGTGGATTTTCCTTAAGCTGCTTTAGCGCATCCTCGGAACTTTGGAAATGGTTTGGGGTCAGGCTATATCCAACCCAGAGTCCAAGAAGAAACGGCTCGTTACCCAAACAGCTTTGCTTAACTTTTCGCCGAAGGAATTCTAGCGCACATATCAGAGTTGATGCCCTTTCAAATTGCTGTAGTGTCAAAAGTCTAAGAGTATATCTCATAATCACAGAGACACCAAGTCCGTCTTCCACATCTCCCCTCAGACGTCTTAGTATCATCGTAAATGATGCAACACCAAGATAGGCTTCAGTTTTTCCGCCTCCCGTAGGAAACCAAATCAAATCTGCAACAGAATTGTCAGGATGATTCTTGAATGCAATTCCCCGCAATGACATCAAAACGAATGCCATTTGGAACGGATACCAGAATGCCTGTCCGGGTTTTTTAACGTCCGGCCATTCGGCGTCTTTCTTGTTTTTGAAATTGTTTAGTGAGTAGTTGAAGTGAAGTCTCTGGTATAGCATTGCCCTGTTGGCAAGTATGAATGCCTTGAGAATTTGATTGCCGTCATCCTCACTTTCATCCGTAAGCAATCGATAACCGTCCTCTATTCTATCCAGTACCTCAGAACACCTCTTCAGGTTTATACTTGCAATTTGCCCGTATTGGTTTTCTGCAAATTCCGCATCAGCAAGTTTCTCTTGTTCCAATATCCAATTCCGATATTTTTCTATCATTGGAGAAAGTTTTTCCCTGATTGTTTTTCTGTTCGTATCATAATCTTCAAGATCTTCAAAGCAGCAAAGATCATGCATGTCAATTCTTGCAGGCTTTAGAGGATCGTCTACATCTTCGGTAAACTTTGCAATCTCGTCATCCTCGAATGTGGGAACGATTACAGTTCGAACAAACTTTGGTCCACTATCTTCGTCCCATTCGGCAGCACAACCATATCCACTTCCAAACACCTTCTTGTTTCTATAAAGCATGTCAAAGAGATCATCCTCCACAGACTTGTAATACTTGGAATTTGCAGATAGTGGTTTGAAAGGACATGTGTCATTATTGGATTGTAGTGTTAGTGATGGTTGGAAGATAGTATTCTCGTTATTACGTTTGTTTGCCTCAGGATAATCTATTGTTTCTTTCTTTTGGGAATTCTTTTCATCAGGTTTCTCATCAGGTTTCTCATCAGGTTCCGTCCAGAACGTGACATTTTCCAAAAACACGTTGAGTACAGTTCCTTTGTAAATTTTCCACCAAATTTTTGCTTCCTCCAAGTTTGAATCGTCAAGGATTTCTACCTCGCCCTCTGTTTCCGACAGTTCTAGTTCGTATGTACGTTTTGTTGTGTCAAGTTCATGTCTCTCCCAGATTCCATTTTCATTTTGAACGTACTTTCCATAATTTACAACAAGAGTAATTTTTTTCGTGCCCTCTTTGATTTCGGCTCTCAGTCCGACGGAGTTTTGTTTGAAAAACTTTTCAGATTCTTCGTCATGTTGTGAATCTTCCTTTGAATCCTCCCCGCCGTCATTTTCATCCTTGTCCAACTCGTCATGAGGTGCACTCTTTGGAAAAAGAATGCCTGCAGTATACATGTCCAAGGGAGTATTACCTATAGGAAGTGGATCAGTGTCGCTTCTTGGCCCTACAAAGAATTTGTTGACTTCGTCAAGCAGTTGTTCTCTAACATAATCCATCTATCGTCAACTCCCAACCTTTGTAACATCTGGGAAAACCAGTCTTATTTTTGCACCCTCTTTTACGTCAACAGCTGTTGCTGTTCCGTCATAGTTCTCCATAATCTTCTTTACAAGATACAACCCCAGTCCGTGTCCGTGCATCTCGTCGTTATCCTGATTGTGACCGAATTTGAAAGGTTCAAAAACTTCTTCAAGCTTGTTCTTAGGAATTCCCCGTCCAGTGTCTGAGAATTCTATGAAAAGGGAATTGTCGTCATACCAGTAATGGCATTCCACTTTTCGTTTCCTGTTAGCTCTTCTCAATGATTCAATGGAATTAAGATACAGGTTTGTCAGAATGCATTCCAGGTCTATTCGGTCAATCTTTACAACCAAGTTTTGTATGTCACGCTTCTTTCCAGGATGGCTCCAATTGTCTATGATATCAATATGCAGTTCTTCCTTTTTATCTTGAAATCCATCAGATACGGTTTGCCAACACTCTAGCACATTTACTTGCGTGTATCTTTTGTTCCGGATGATTGATTTAGAAATGTGATCAGCAAGAACGCTTGCAAATTTCATGAAGTGGAGCATCTGGTTCTGATTGTTCTTCATCTCGTCCAGCATTTTTTCAGATTGAAGGATTTCCTTTTCAGTCATCTTCCAATCCTGTTTCTTTATCTTTTCCCGCATTGCCTCACCTTCGGACAGTATGCGCATGTTCTTTTCAAGAGGTTCGGTTACTTGTCGTGCCATGTATGATGTGGCAACCCCAAGTGTTGCAAGATTTTTCTCATAGCTACGAATCTCACCCACTTCAGAAAGTATCCTGTCAGACTCTTCCCTTTCCATCAGAGTCATTTTTTGCATTCCAGCAAGAGTGACTTTTGCATTTTTCTTTTGTTCGCTTGGAAGAACGTTGGTAAATTTTTTCATCCTGTCAAATAGAATATCGATAGTTTCATCAGCCTGCATAGTCGGAGTGCCCATTTCTTTGAGGACTGTTTTCTTCTGTTGTTTTTTCCATTCTTTCATGTAATTCTTTAGAATCTCCAAGATATCCTTCATGATTTTCTTCAAATCCAAAAATTCCTTATTTTCAATCAGGGTTTCCCTGTGTGATGCAGGTTTTATTTCAGGATTTTCCTTTTTTGTCAGAATCACCTGGCCGAAAATCTGCTTCAATCCAATCTTGCTTGTTTCCTGTCTTGCCCCGGCTTCCAACGAGAGCCAATCAAGTTCCCCCCCGTATGGTTTCATCCATGCGCCGTCACGGTAAAGATACATTCCATAGTTGTGTTTTAGGAATGCCTCTAGTTTGTCAGTCCCTATACGACCGTCATAATAGGTCTCAAGAATTGAGGATTTTTCTTTTCCAGGAGCCCTAGGAAAGTGAAAGATATCAACTGAAAATGGACCGATGGTTGCATCGTCATATGTTCCGGTAATGTCCTGTTTCTTCCAGGAGCCCTTCTGTCCCACCTGTGTAAAGATTGAAACGGTAAGTTTGTTATTTGTAAATTCTGCATTCAGCTTGAACGGTGCGTTGTTAGTTATTTTTTCTCGAAGTTTTGCGTAATTTCTTCCAATGACTACACCGTCTTCTTTGTCAACCTTTACCACAATCTTGATGTCATCAAAAATCTCATCAGAAATTAGAATACTGAGTTCCTCTTTTAGCTCGTTAATTTTTTTTGATGTCCATTTGGATTTCAAACCGCTTACTTCCAGTGTAAGGCCGCTTTCCATACCGTCTGAACCGCCAGACTCTACAGGAAATGTTATCTTATCAACTGTAACTCCAGGTTTTTCAAAAACAGACCAATCAAATGACATCTTTATTCGCTGTTTACCTTTGACGGATATCATGTCAGTCTTGCTTCCGAGCTTCTGACATGCCATTCTTCCTATTCCCATCTCACCCCAAACTGGTTTTCCATTTTTTGTTTTGTCATCATGCAGACGAGAATCAGTTCCAATTACCATCCATTTTTCTTTTACATCGTTTTCAGACATCCCATCACCATCATCATAAATTTCTATACGAGCAGAATCTCTTTTTCCAATATTCTTGAAATTAATTGTGACCTTTTTTGCATTGGCATCACGTGAGTTCTTGATTATCTCAAACAGGGCGGTAATGTCAGATGTAATTGCCTTGCTACCAAAGTAGTCTATAGTCCTCCCAGCAAATGAAAACCCCCAATCCCCCTTCATGATAGATCATTCATATCAAGATACCAGAATATAAGATGATCATCAGATTTCTAAAAAATGAGGATATGAAATTCTTATCTTGGGGAGTTTTGTATTGTCAAAGACAGCAAGAGTTTGAAAATTAATTTTTGTCTGGGATAGCAAGATTCTTGCATAAAGCACGCCTAGTTTTGCATATAATTTGCATATAATTTGCATAAAATCGTCATATACTCGTGCCTAATTGTCATAAAAGCGTCATAAAATTTGATTTTACTCAATTGGATCTCCAGATTATGGCAACGTATGAATTTCTGCTAGGGTACTTTGATATCTTTCCATCTCGGAGAAATCTGGGCCTTCCTCTTTGCTCGTGAACCTCGGCTTTCCCTTTGACACATTCATGCCAGTAATTAGCACCCATCGTGTTTGCTGGTAGTAGCATAACTACTGTAATGTTGTTTTTCTGATGTTCATCATACCCTTTTCTTACCCATGGATCTATGTTAGAATGAGGAGGATTGCACCATACATCCTGTGTCCAGTCATTTTCCAAACCATTCAAACCCTTGTTGATGTAGAACCCGTTTGTACACTTGCAGTTGCCAGTAGTACATGCAACATCAAGTGATGGCGTAATGCTGTGTAGAGTACAGAGTTCATTGTAAAGACTTGCAGGAGTTTCCCAACAGTCATTGCAAAAGCATGTCTCTGAATAATTATGTGTCGTCAATATCCCATATGTCCATAAGTCTCTAACAAATCACGATACCTTGCGGATGCCTTGTTCTGATATTCCAGGAAATCCTTAGCATATTTGCGGGAGACTTTTGTATAACTGTCAGTGGGAATTATCTTGTAAACTTCAGTTAGCAACCCAATCGATATGTTGTGGCAGTCGATTGCAGCTACTGCTACCCTTGTACTCTCAAATGGATGCAAGCTTAATTCTGCCAATAAGGACTGATGCAGTACTAAATTTTCGAGTTGATTGATGTAATCCAATAATTTCTCTTCTAAACAGATTTCCTGATTTTCGTTACAGCTCATTCTCTTTCCCCCAATGTGTGACCGTATCCAATGTTATCCAGCATGTCCTGCATCTGCTCATCTTGGGTTTTAGGAACTCGCGGACCATCTTTTATCAACTCGAATTTTTTGATGGTGATTTTTGTAACTGACTCGACAAGTTTCTTCCTTTTCTGGGAATCTTCCTCCATGTCAGCCAATTGCCACAGACAGTGTATTGCCAGGTCCAATTGTGTGATGGTTTCATCAAAGGCTACAATCACACCACTCTTTTCCATCATTTTTCTTCGAGCCACAATTCCGCCCCGATATTGTTTCAAATCCTTCTCAACTGTAGAGGGACTCACGACTAGTCTTTTTGCAATTTCCTTGATTTTGTAGCCTTTGAGTTGTAACCTGTATGCTTCTGCTGGTCTTTGTTCAACCGTAAAATCTTGTGCGTGGTCTTTACGGTTATTTTCCGGTTTGGGGTTTCTAGGTGCGTCACTCATCTCTTACAGCCTCTTTCATAAACTCCAACAAGGAGACCCTTGGTGTTCGTATCTGCTCCAGTCTTGCGATTGTCTTTCCCTCTATCTGTTTTGAGTAGTAGCGAGTGAAGACATTTGAATTGTCTTCCACAGTTATGTGAAAGTCTCTGCCGTTGATTGCAAGTTGGCCATCCTTGTTCAGGTGATAGTGAGTGATAATCCATTGTAATACAGAAGGCAATGTAACACCTGTTTGCTCTCTTAGCCATGTTGATGCTTCTTCCAAGATGTCCGTTAGGTATTCCAGTGACCTTTTGTCCTTGACAAGCGGCTTGTAACTGCATGCAACATCAAACTGAATTGTTTTTGGATACACCAGTGCTTTAATCAAAATATTTTTGTTCGACACTGGGATTTTCACAGTAATTGATTTGTTTGATGCAAGAGGAGCACTTCCTTGTGCTACCAGTGCTGCGTGCATTGCAGAAGAGTGGCACTGAACTTTGATGTCATGTATTTTTGCAGGTTGTCCTTGTATCGATTCCAAGATTTCAACCAGCTGTGACCCATCCCCCATAGGCTGAGATGTTTTAGTGTAGATTGAAGTATTCCTAACAGACTCTTTGCCCGAAAAGTAATTTTTCATAATGAAATAGACAAAGAAGGATTTCAAAACAACGACTATCTTTTTGTAATTAATCATGATTATGTCCTAATTCCTTCAAAGCACATTGAATGAGTTGAGAATCAGTGTGGATCGAAAACAGAGTACCACAGCAAGGACAGGAGTCACTAGTCATTTTTTCCTCCTTGAAGCACATCAATTAACTCATTGATGCATTTGTCGCCTCCACGACTGAATCTCCTGCCTATAATGATCTCAATTCGAGAAATAGTATCATCTTTTACAACAATTTGTGCCATGAAATCGTTAAATCGATAAATCTATATAAAATTCAGTCTAATCAATTAGACTATTGGATTCCAAAGAAAGTGCAATTATTGATTCATTAAGAATACACAAGCAATTACGATTTAATGAATTATTTGAAGAAGCAAAAAACAAAGTTAGGCCCAATAAGGAAACATACAGTAGACAAACATTTGATACTAGATTAAAAAAATTACAAAAAGAACAATGGGTAATAAAGAAGAAAAACAAATACGAACTCAATTTTTTAAAAAAAGATAAAATGAATCTGGAGAAAATTTTTTCAACAATATCAAAACTAGAAAGAAAAGTAGAAAAATTAGCAAGAACAAATGATCCTACTGGAGAAGGGCAGGAAATTTTGAAAGAGGTTTTTAATGAAATGTATTCCCCAACAGAATGGTATCGAATGTGTTATGGAGAATTCCTTAGTAGAAAAGAAAAACATCAGTTAGATATTTGTATAAAAAAATACAAAAATGCAATGAAAGTTATGGTAGATAAATTATATGAAGTAAATCATTTGGAAACACAATTCTTGTTACAATCTCCAGATTTGTTATTTACAAAAAAATAATTATAATTTTAGATGCTTCAATATTTTCTCAACATTTTTTTGAGTTTTCTTGTTTAAATCTAAATCATCTTTAATTTTAGCTAATTGTTCTTTTAGTTTTTGATTTTCTGACTTTTTTTCTCTTAGTTTTTCATTTTCTAATCGTATTCTTTCTTCATCTGAAATAGTAAGAAATGGAATTGCCTTTTGATATTCAGGGAATCTCTCAAAATCTTCTTCATTATATCGTTCATAATGTTTTTCCAAACCCACCTTATGGCCCATCATGTCTTCTTTGTCCAAATAATCTACTTTAGCACGTCTAAGCATCGTATTGAAATATTTTCTAAATCCATGATCAAGTTGTACCTCATGTCTTCTTTGTCCAGGTGGTAAAGGAGGTCTCAAACCTATATCAGTTGCAACTTTATCAATTCTTTTTCTAACTCCTTTCTGTGCAAGTCTGCGAATCATTGGAGATGCAACTGTTTTGATTAATGGATCATCAGGTTTTGGATATTCTCCAATGTCTACTTTCCAGCTTTCTCGGTAAATTTCAAGTGCCTTGCAAGCTTCCGGAGTAATGAATGTAAAATAACTTTCAGGATCCCCTCTGTAAATTAGTAAAGCTGCTCCTTTGTAGGAACCATCATCGTTTTTAAAAAAGATTACATCCTTCCAAGTAAAATAGTCCCAAGATTCTAAACGAAAACCACCTGATGAGAACATCAGAATCAAAACTCTGTCAGTAATGTTATTTGAAACATCAAGCATTTTTTGGATTTCTTCTTTAGTGTATGCTCTGTCTTTTGATTTTGCCTCTCTTCTTGGCAATAGTTTGTTTAATGACTTCCAATGAATAGGGACACGATTAGCATCAAGTAATACTTTGATTGGTTTGATATGATTTGGAATGGTTTGTGAACTAATCTCACCAGATGTAACTCGTTTCTTGTCTTCTTTGATGAATGTAGCAATAACATCTGAAGCTAAATCCATATCTTTTCTTGCCAAATCTACAAAGAATTTTGCTAGTGTTGCAGCTTCTCTATCCTTAGGAGTTTTTCCAAGTGAATCAGTATAGATTTGATTTGGAATTAGTTTGAGAAATGAATGAAGATGATTCTTGTATCTTCTCAGAGTTGATGGACTGCGAATTGAATCTAAGAACAGTTGATACGGTTCAGAACGGGTTTTTACCTTATCCAAAGAAATTTCCATACTTTAGGCACGAGTGCGTCCTATTT
>CAYMMZ010000014.1:0-19748 GCA_964391715.1 Candidatus Woesearchaeota archaeon
GGGCACTATAGAAAAGGGATTTTTGGGTCGGTTGTTTGGGTTGTAGGTGGTTTTTGATTTGAGGGATATTTGAGCTTCATGCCTGACTTCTTTTAGGCATTTTGTGCAAGATGAGATTAGCTAACTCTACTTCCCACTGCTATTTCTTGGTCGGGTGTTATGAGAGATACTTTTGTATGGTCGCTGTTGGAGGCTGCGAGAAGCATTCCTTGGCTTTCTATTCCCCTTAATTTTCTTGGCTCTAAATTGGTTAGGACAATTATTTTCTTTCCTCTTAATTCTTCCATTGAGTAGAATTCTTTTATTCCTGCACAGATAGTTCTTAGTTCTTCTCCGATGCTTACAGTTAATTTGAAAAGTTTATCTGCACCTTCTATTTCTTCCACATTTTGGACTTCGGCTACTCGCATATCTAGTTTTGAGAAATCTTCATAATTGATTAGGGCTACTCCTTCCATATTTTTTATTGTACTTCTATCTTTTTAAAGATTATTGGGGATTTTTTTATTTTGTCTGTCTTGAATATCTTGGAGATTTTCTCTGAAGTTTCTGGGATAAATGGGGAGAGAAGGGTTGTGATTTCTCTGATTGCTCTAACTGCCTCTCCCAACACATATCTCCTATACTCTAACTTCTTCGAGCTTTCCCAAGGCTTTCTTAGTTGTATAAATTCATTACAGCCATCAATAAAAGAAAAGATAGTGGCTAATGCCTTATCTATCTGGAATGATTCCATATGTTTCTTTACAAAATATTGAGTTACTTCATTAAGAACTTGGGGATAACTAAGAAGTAAGGCGTCAGACCCTCCCCCATGTTTTATTTCCAAAAAACGTATAACTCTACCTTCATCATTAGAACCTATACTCCCCACCATTTCCTCATAAGTAGCTTCTCCACCCTCTAAAACTTTCTTCCATTTTTTATCTAGAGGCCTATCCTTAACTTTCTCAATTCCATATTTTTCAGCTAGGGACGAGACTCTTGAGATGAGGTTTCCGAGTTTGTTTGCGAGTTCGTTGTTGTGTCTGTCGATTAGGGCTTGTTCGGAGAAATCTCCATCTTCTCCGAAAGAAGCTTCTCTGAATAAGAAATATCTTGCAGAGTCTACTCCTGCGATTTTGATTAGCTTGTCAACATGAAGTATTTTCCCTCTTGACTTTGAGATTTTTTCTTTGTCGAAGGTCCACCACCCATGGGAGTAGACTACTTTTGGAAGTTCTATTCCTGCGGATATTAGGAATGCAGGCCAGTATACCGTATGGAACCAAGAGATATCTTTTCCGATTAAGTGAACGTCTGCAGGCCAGAATTTTTCTTTTCCTTTTTTTCTTGTTGCAGAATAATAATTGAATAGTGCATCAAACCAAACATAAGTTACATGTTCTTTGTCGAATGGTAGAGGGATTCCCCAATCGAAAGAGGCCCTTGAAATGCTTAGATCATTTAGACCTTCGCTTACTCTGTTGATTATTTCTTTTGAGCGATTTTTTGGAGATAAGAATTTTGGATTTTTTTTGTAGAAGTCTAAGAGCTTGTCTTTATATTCAGATAATTTGAAAAAATAAGTTTCTTCTTTTAATTTTTCTACAGGCTTTTTGTGGATTGGACATTTTCCGTCTTCTAAATCTTTCTCTGTGAAGTATGCTTCGCACCCAGTACAATATAGCCCTTCATATTCTCCCTTGTAGATGTCTCCTTTGTCGTAACATTTTTGTAGAACCTCGCCTACAATTTTTTCGTGGTCTTTGTCTGTCGTTCTTATGAATCTATCGTATTTTATATTTAGATTTTTCCAAGCGTCTTTGAATTTTGGGACGAGTTTGTCTGTGAATTCTTGAGGGGAGAGTCCTTTTTCTTTTGCAGTGTTTGCTATTTTCTTTCCGTGGTCGTCGGTTCCAGTTAGGAAAAAAACTTCTTTTCCTTGTAAGGAGTTCCATCTAGAGAGGACATCTGCTGCTAGAGTTGTGTAAGCGTGGCCGATGTGGGGGATGTCGTTCGGGTAGTATATCGGCGTCGTTACGTAAAATTTTTCTGCCATGTCTTTAGGAGTTTAAAATAGTTTATAGGTTTTTTGGATGGGGAGACTTTTATAATATATTTGGGATGAGTTATTATGGAGAGGGATGCTATAATTATTATTGTTGGTTTTCTTATTGGGTATTACCTAGATTATTTTTGGGCAAGAGTTCAACGAGGGATGCACCTTGAAAAGAAAGAATATTATAAGTTTATTTTTGGCGAAATGAGAGTTCACCATAATTGGATTGGTTACGTAATGATTTTGTTTGGTTTCTTTTGGTACCCGCTAATCTTAGTTCCTGCAGGAATTGGTTCGATTGTGGGACATAGAATTAGGGATAATCTCTTCTGGTTTATTGAGAGAGTTGAGAAAGATATCAAGAGGACTAAGAAAGATGTTAAAGCCGTTGTAAAACAAACCAAAAAGAATATTAGAAAGGTTAAGAAGAGAGTTTCTAGGAAGTGATGTGGGAAGATTTTTATAATAGATTTTAGATTATTTAGTATGAAAAAGAAGAGAGAGAAAACTAGTTTTGAGAAGCTTCGGGCTAGTCACCCAATTGTTGCAAAGAAAGTTCGTAAAAGTTTAGATGATAGCGTAAAGGAAGGAGCTATTGCGTCTGTTTCTTCTAGTACTGGAGTCTCTTATTTTTCTCCTTTTGTCTTGGCTATGAATGCTACCTCTAGTCAAATTGGAGTTTTATATGCCCTTACAAATCTTATCCCAAGTCTTGTACAATTAAAAGCTCCAAGCCTTCTTGGGAAATATTCTAGGAAAAAAATAGTTACTACAAGTCTTTTCTTTAGAATTCTTTTATGGTTTCCCATTTTATTAGCAGGTTTTCTTTTTTATCTTGGAGTTCCTGGAATGGTTTGGACTTCTATAATATTAATAGGGATTGCTTATGGGGTAACTGCTATTGCCTTTCCTGTTTGGTTTTCTTGGATGGGTTCACTTGTTCCAAAGGAAGAGAGAGGTTCTTATTTTTCTAGAAGGAATCGTTTGGTTTCTCTCTCAGGAGTTTTAACTTTAATTTTTGGAGCGATAATATTAGATGCTTCTAAGAGGGTTGGAGCTCTTCTTGGAGATGTACTCGGATTTACTCTTCTTGGTTTTGGAATTTTGTTTTTATTTGCTGTTATATCTAGAATTTGGTCTTTGAGGCTTTTAAAAAAACAATATGAGCCTCGTTTGAAAATTCGGAAAAAAGATAACTTTTCGTTTTTTGATTTTATTAAGAAAGCTCCTGAAACTCCTTTTGGAAGATTTACACTATTTAGGGGAGTATTTAGTGTAGCTCTTGGAATTTCTGGTCCTTTTTGGGCAGTTTACATGCTTCGGAATTTGGGATTCTCATATGTTTGGTTTATGTCTGTTACAGTCTCTGTAGTTGTTTTTCAATTAATATTTTTGCCCCTTCTTGGCAAATTCTCAGATAGGTTTGGAAATGTTCGATTGATGAGACTTTCTTCTATTTTGATTGTTCTAAACCCTTTCCTTTGGTTTGCCTCCTCTTTTATTATGGACCCTGCAATGGTTAAAATTTATTTATTATTGGTCCCTTCTTTGACTAGTGGTTTTGGTTGGGCAGGATATAACCTTGCTACAAATAATTATATTTATGATTCTGTTGGTCCGAGGAAGAGAAGTTTTGGTTCATCTTATCTTAATTTGATTGTTGGTCTTGGAATTTTTGCAGGGGCAGGAATTGGTTCTTTAATTGTTGGTATTGACTTCTCCATTATGGATTCTATTTTGGTTACTTTCTTAGTCTCGGGTATTGCTAGATTAATAGTTGTAATGTTTGGTCTTAAATATTTGAGAGAAGTTAGGCATGTTAAGAAGTTTTCTTCAGAATTTTTCATTCGGGAATTTGAGCCTGTTAAGGGAATCGTTAGAGAAGTTCATCATTTGAATGGACTTGTCAAAAAAGTAGAACATTATATTTAAATAGTAAAGTGGATTAACTAAATAATGTTCAAAAAGAAAATATGTTCCTCCTGCAATGAGAAAGTTAAGGATAAATTTAATTTCTGTCCTAGCTGTGGTAACTCCTTTAATGGAACTAGAAGGTCTGAAGACTTTGGGATGCTTGGGAAAAACGATTCTATGCCAAATATAGCAGGGGATTTAAAATTGCCTTTTGGTCTTGGAAAAATGGTTAATTCTCTAGTTAAGCAATTGGAGCAACAAATGAATAATTCTAACCTCGGAGAAAATATTGAAGGTGCTCCAAAAGGATTTAAGATAAAAGTTTCTACTGGAATGCCTCAAATGAAGCAAGTTGTTAAGGAAGCTTCCCCTGAAGTTTCTATCTCTGATAATATTAATCCTAAAGAATCTGAGAGAAGAATGAAGTTGCCCCGGGTGGACGCGGAATCTAGGGTTAGACGGCTTGGGGACCGAATTATTTATGAGATTGAAACTCAAGGAGTTAAATCTAAGAAAGATGTTGTTCTTACAAAACTTGCTACTGGAATTGAGGTTAAAGCTTATTCTAAAGATAAATGTTATGTTCGGTTTATTCCACTAACTGTTGAAATTGTTGGCTATTTCGTTAAACAGAATAAAGTTTATGTTGAGTTGAAAGCTTAGATTTAGGATAATAATATTTTTATAGTGGAGAGTATTTAGATTTTTATGAGTCTTGTAAAATTGGTGAGGAGAAATATTAACGACCTTCTTCCATTTTTTGTAGTTGCTGGATGTCTTGGAGGTTATATCTCTTTTAAAGAGGATTCTGGAGATACTGATAATCAAACTTTTAGAGATTTTGCCCCCTCTATTCGAGAGGTTCATGGGGAATTGCTACAAACCTATAGGATTACTTCGAAAAATCAGAAGGCTTTTGATAGGGATTTAATAAATTATTTGTCTAAAGAAATTCCTGAAAACTCCGGAGTATTCTATCTTCAAAGAGGTTATTTTTCTAGTGGGCCTACACTTGAATCTTTAGAGGAATTTGTAGATGTTATGAAGGGATATAATCCTTCAGATGAGTTGGTTGTTGGGCCTTAGAGGGTTAGGGGTTAGTTTTATAGATGTCCCTTGTTCAAATCCTAGGGGTGTATGAGCTCGCTGGGATTTGAACCCAGGACCCCCGCCTTATCAGAGCGATGCGCTACCTGACTGCGCCACGAGCTCAGGTTTTTTACATCGCGAAGAGCGATGCGCTGTTCCTGAATGTGAGCTCTTTGCTCTCAATAAATAGAATCTTTATCTTTGAGAGTGAAGGGCGAATTGCCCACGAGCTCAGGTATCTATAATGAAGAAATTTGATTTATAAGGTTTAGCATTAGAATCTCTATTGATAGTGAAGAGCGAATTGCCTGCGAGCTCATATTTTTATGAGAACTTTTTTCACTCCAAAGCTTTTTAAAGCAATTTTTTCTATCATAAAACATGGGACTTACAAAGTTTTTAAGAGAAGCTTGGAAGAAGCCAGACATTAAAGTTCTTCGAGCTAGAATGATTGAATGGCGAAAAGGTAATGCAGTTGTTAAGGTAGATAAGCCTCTTAGACTTGACAGGGCTCGAGCTCTCGGATATAAGGCTAAGAAGGGTGTTGTTGTGGTTCGTATTCGACTTAAGCGAGGCGGACATAAAAGGTCTCGTCCGAATAAGGCACGTAGGACGAAGAGACTTCATATTAGAAAGAATTTGAGGATAAATTATTAAGAGACTGCTGAAACAAGGGTTGCTCGAAAATATACAAACATGGCAGTTTTGAATTCTTATTTAATCGGAAAAGATGGAATCCATTATTTCTATGAAGTGATTTTAGTTGACCGAGCTGATAAAGGAATCCAGAAAGATAAGCAACTTGGACCTTTGGTTAAAGCACCTAAGAAAAGGGCTCTTCGAGCAATTACAAGCACTAGTAGGAAGGCTAGAGGTTTGAGGAATTCGCCAGTTAAGGCTCCGAAGGTTAGACCTAGTTTGAGGGCGAATAGAAGAAGGGGTAATTAGATTTTTAGAAAGATTTAAATAAGTGGGCTCACTTAATCTTATATGACAAATATAACGCTATCTATTGAGAAGGAAGTTTATGATCTTATGAAGGGATATTCTGAAGTTAAATGGAGTGAGTTTGTTAGAAAGGCTATAAAACAAAGAATTGAAGAGCTTGATTCTCTTGAAGGAGATAAAAATAAGGAAGGAATACTTACTATGATTGCTTCTGAGAATGTTTTGAAAAAAGATTGGGATAATAAGGAAGATGAGAGATGGGACAATGTCTGATACAATTTATAGGCAAAAGGATATTGTTTTAGTTCCATTTCCTTACTCTGACTTAACTGGTGCTAAAAGACGTCCTGCACTAATTATTTCAAATTCTAAACTTAATGGAGAGGATTTTGTTTGTTGTCTTATTACTTCTAAAAAACAGAAAGAATTTGAAATTAAGAAGTCATTTATGGTGGGGGGTTCTTTGCCATTTAAAAGTTGGGCCAAACCCCATAGAATTTTTACAATAGACAAAAGAGTCGTTGTTAAAAAATTAGGGAGTATAAAGAATAATTTCTATAAAGATATTGTTAATAAAATTTCTTCTTATTTTGAATTAGAATAATCATAAATTCTCATCAAGCCACTTCTTAACATCATCTTCTGACTTAGCTCCGATAAATTCTGCTGTAACTTCTCCGTTTTTGAAGAGTTTTACACTTGGAATTGACATTACACCATACTTTTGGGCTTGTGCCTGGTTGTCGTCAGTTAATGCTTTTGCTAAAATGAATTTCCCATCGTAATCTTTTGCTACTTTTTCTAATGTTGGGCCTAGCATTTTGCAGGGTCCGCACCAATCTGCCCAGAAGTCTACAATGACTGGAGTCTCGCGGGACTTTTCAATTACTTCTTTTTCAAATGTTGCATCTGTTACTTCTATTTCCATGTTTGTTTTAGGGTGATTTGTTTTATAAATGTTAGTTAGCAATGTTGACTGGGAAATTTTATAAAGATTGTATCCTTTATTTTTTTATGACTTTTAGTGATAATGATATTGTTGAAAGATTGGGCAGGGCTAATCCTGAAGATAGGGAGGGATTTTCTTTGACGGATTTGGTTGGAAAGGTTGTTTCTGAACATAGGCGAGTGCCTTATGAAAAATTAAGAAACCCTTCAGAAGATTCTGATGACCCTCAAGCAATGTATCCGTTTAGCCCTAAAAATTTTAATGTGCTTATCTTTAATGATAGGACTTTCCTTGCTACGGAAAATCGTGGGGACGGAGGAGATTGGCAACTTTCGACGTATTATTTTGATGGAGATAAAACCTATTATTCCGAAAGATTGTTTGAATGATTAATGCCTATTTGAGATTGACTGGGAGATTATAAAAACCCATCAACCTTTTGTCTTATTATGAAATATTCGAAACTATGTGAAGTTTATAGTTCACTTGAATCTACGACTAAAGGTCTTTTGAAGACTGAGATACTTGCGGATTTTTTGAGGGAGATTCAAGAAGAGCCAGAGTTAATTTACTTACTTCAGGGTTCTGTTTTTGCGGACTTTGATTCTCGGGAGCTTGGGATTTCTCATCAGTTGGCTATAAGAGCTATTTCTCGGGCAGTGGGGGTAATGGACGAAGAGGTTGTTGAAGAGTTTAAAGAGCTTGGAGATTTGGGGAAGGTCGCTGAGTCAATGATAGGTGAGAAGAAACAGCAAAAGTCTTTGTTTTCTGAAAAGCTAAGCGTTGAGAAGGTTATGGCTAACATGAGAAAGATTCCAACACTTGAAGGAAAAGGAACTGTCGACTTAAAGATTGGTCTTATTGTTGAGCTTTTGCATTCTGCTTCGGCTTCGGAGGCTAAGTATATTATTCGGACGATTTTGAATGATTTGAAGATTGGTGTTGGTTCTGGGATTTTAAGGGATTCTATTGTAGTTCATTGTTTTAAGCCTAAAGATTTAGAAGAGAAGAAAAAATATGTGGCTAAAGTTCAAGAAGCTTATGATAAGGCGACTGATTTTGCAGAAGTCTTTGAGAAGGCTTGCTCTGACAAATTGGAGGAGATTAAATTGTCTCCAGGGAAGCCGGTTAAGGTGATGTTGTTTCCGAAAGCGCATAATGTCGAGGACGCGTTTAGGATTGTTGGAAGTCCTGCTGCTTTTGAATATAAGTATGATGGGTTTAGAGTTATGGTGAATAAAGATTCTAAAGGGAATGTGAAAATTTTTACTAGACGCTTGGAAGAAGTGACTCTTCAATTCCCTGAGATTGTTTCTTATGTTCAGAGTCATGTTAAGGGGAAGAATTTTATTTTGGATGCGGAAGCAGTTGGTTATGATGCTGAGACTAAAAAGTATACTGATTTCCAAGCAATTAGCCAGAGGATTCGGAGAAAGTATGGGATTGAGAGGATGGCGAAGGAGTTGCCAATTGAGTTGGCTATATTCGATATTATTTATTTTGAGGGGAAGAGTCTTATTGAAACTCCTTTTATTGAACGGAGGAAGTTAATTGAGAAAATTGTTAAAGAGGAATCATTTAAGATTGTTTTAGCTAAACAGATAATCACTGAGGAAGAAGAGGAAGTTGGGAGGTTTTATGAAGCGGCTCTTGGAGATGGACAAGAGGGTTTGATGGGGAAGAATTTGGAGGCACCCTATAAACCTGGGGCTCGGGTAGGTCATGCAGTTAAGTTAAAGCCCGAGGATAAAGACTTTGATTTAGTAATTACAGGAGCAGAATGGGGGACTGGAAAGAGGGCTGGATGGCTTACTAGTTTTGATGTTTCTTGTAGGTCAGATGGAGAGCTTTTAGAGGTAGGAAAAGTGTCTACTGGGTTGAAAGAGTTGGCTGGGGACGAATTAAGTTATGGAGAGATGACTGAGAAATTGAAAGAGTTGATGGTGGAAGAACATGGTCGCAAAATTCGGGTTAGGCCTGAAATTGTGGTTACTGTCCAATATCAAAATATTCAAAAGTCTCCTACTTACTCTTCAGGTTATGCTCTTCGTTTTCCTAGGATTGTTCGGCTTCGAGAAGATAGGAGCGTTAGTGATATTGTCCAGTTGGAAGAAGTTGAAGAAGAGGTTGGGGGATGAGTTTGACTCCCGACGCCAAAACAAAAGCCTTTATAAAGGAATTTTCTATATTATTTTATGGCAGCGGCGAAATCTACTAAAAAATCTTCAAAAAAGGATACTTCTTTGAAGGTCCAAAATATTGTAGCGACTACCTCTCTTGAAAAAGATGTTTCTCTTACAAAACTTGCGAGGACTCAGCCTAATACAGAATATAACCCAGACACCTTTCCCGGATTGGTTTTAAGGGTTAAGAAACCAAAATCTGCAGTTCTTGTTTTTAGTTCTGGAAATTTGGTTTGTACTGGGACTAAATCTATTTCCCAGGTAAAGGAAGTAATTCAACAAGTAATCAAGCAATTGAAAAAAATTGGGGTTAAGGTTACCATAAAGCCAAAAATTACGGTTCAGAATATTGTGGCTTCGGGTGCAATTAATCTTGATTTGAATTTGAATACTTTATCTTTAGAACTTGAAAACACAGAATATGAACCTGAGCAATTCCCCGGTCTTGTTTACAAGTTAGATGACCCTACCGCGACTTTCTTACTTTTCTCTAATGGGAAGTTGGTTTGCACTGGGACTAAGAATAAAGCACAGCTTGATGATTCCATTGTTCAGTTGAATAAGAATGTTCGAGCTGCATTGAAGAGGATTAAGGAACTTCAGAAAAAGAAGGAAAATGATGAAGATGATTTTTAGAGTTTGATATGGTTTAAATTGTTGAGAGGGCTCAATGCCTGACTTCGTTTAGGCATTTCGTGCAAGGAGATGGAGATTTATGAAGATGTTGTGGATTTTGATTAGCTGTTCGTCTAGAATAGGCTTTGTTGTGGGTGGTTAATTATTTTATTACACATACATTCTCTTTGCTAATACTTTTTGAGATTTTATTTGTTGAATATACTAGGATGAGGATTGCGAGGATTGAGAATTCTAAGCCCTCAAGGGGGAGGAGAGCGAGTGTTGCTGCACTGACTCCGAAAAGGGAGATGAGACCGACACCACAGGCTGCACAGCCAGGAGCTAGGACCCCTATGAAAATTCCTATAGACCCTAATATTCCTATTTTTTCTTCTGAAGCTTTTAGAATTATTGTTTTGTAGAGTATTAAACTAAATAAAACTCCGAAAAGAATGCTGATGATTATTAGGCTTATGTGAGAATGTAATTTTATTGTGTTTCCAAAGCCTGCTACGAGAGACGCGAAAACTTTTGTCATTTCTAAAAATCCTGAAGAGGAATTTATTGAGTGTAGGAGTTTCCAGTTTCTTATAATTGCATTTATTGAATAGAAAGTTATTGCAATTAATATTGCAATTAGCGTATATCTTGGATTTCTAAATACTTTTTTTAGAGTGCAAATAATTTTTTTTTCTTTTAAGCTCATTTTAAATTCTCTTTTTCTGTCTTTTTGGATTGTTTAACGGAAGGAATAAAAAAATAAAAAAATAAAATCCTCGTTGGAAAATCCTCGGAGGAAGTTTGTAATTATGCTAATTCTGATTCGATAATTTGTTGGAAAACGCTAAATGGTTGTGCACCTGAAACTAGTTGTCCATTTATAATGAATCCTGGTGTTCCTGTGATTCCTGCTGCTGATCCAGCTTTCATATCTGCTTGAACTTCATTTGCAAATTTTCCAGAATCTAGGCATGAATCAAAATCTCCTTGGTCTAGACCAATTGTAGTTGCGTATTGCTTGAATGCTGGTACGCCACCTTCAACTCCAGATTCAAATAGGGCATCGTGCATTTCAAAGTATTTTCCTTGTTCTCCAGCACATTCTGCTGCTTCTGCTGCTTTTTGTGCATTTTGATGGAATCCTAAAGGGAAATCTCTATATACAAATTTGACTTTTCCAGTATTAATATATTGTTCTTCTATTTGTGATAGGGTCTGAGAATAGAATCTTCCACAGAAAGGACATTCATAATCACTCCATTCTACAATTGTAACTGGTGCGTTTTCGTCACCCTTAAATGCATCATCATCTGCTAGTTCATCCATATCTATGTTGGAAGGTGCTTTTGCTCCCCCATTAGATGGTGCCTTTACAGCATTGCCATTTATTGTTGGTTGTGCTGAATTATCTCCTAGAGTTACCATTCCGATAACCACTAATAGTAAAACCAAAGTAGAAGCTTTCCACAAGTGGTCTTTTTTTATTTCGATAGTATCTGACATTTTTAACCTCCGATTTAGTTACTAATGATTAATTTTTGGAGTATTTAAGATTGTTGGATTTTGTTTGCGGTGTTAGTTCTCGATAGGGTTATAAACTTAGTTTTCTCCTCGATAATATGGTAAAATTTAGGGAATTTGTTACTTCGTCTGGGCTTTCTGTTTTTGGAGGTCGGTCGGCTGAAAATAATGATGAGTTGGTTTTTTCTGCTTCTCCGAAGAGTGTTTTACTCCATACAGCTGAACCTGGGAGTCCTTTTGTTAATGTTGGTGAATCTCCATCTAAAAAGGATATAAATGAGTCCGCAGTTTTTTGTGCGAGGTATTCTCAAGATTGGCGTGATTCTAAGCGAGATGTTGTCGTTAATAAATTTTTTAAAAGTGATATGAATAAGAGCCCTAAAATGAAGATTGGAACTTGGAATGTCCAAAAGCAAGAAAAGATTAAAGTTAAGAAGGCTGATATTTTGAAATATATTGGAGCACCCAAGGGTGTACCCCTAAAACAGGATGGGCAATGAAACAAATTAAAAAATTGCAGATAGGAAAGAGGGGACTTAGTCCTGAATTTATCGAACAAGTGAAGAGTATTTTTGAAAATGAGACTCTCATTAAAATTTCTATTTTAAAATCTGCCAGTAGAGATAAAAAAGAGGCGAAGAAAATTGCTGAAGATTTGGTTGGGACGCTGGGGAAGAAATATGGTTATAAGTTGGTTGGATATGTTTTGACTGTTACTAAGTTTAGGAAAGAGCAGCGGTAAGGATTATTATAATAATCTTTTTAAATGAGAGATTTATCTAGTATTGTGGAAGACAATGTTTTGTATAGGCATAGCGTAGTTCGAGTCATAAGAGAGCCTTTTAATCGTGAGAGTTATAAACTATCTATTGGACTAGAGAATTTTCCTATTAGCCATGAAGCACTTGTTGGTCTTGATAGGTTGGAACGAAGTGTTTTGAAAGAGAGATTTGATTACCTTTCTAAAGGAGTTGGTGGTGCTATCTTGGATGAAAATGAAACTTCCTTTGATAGGGTTCTTGAAGGGTTAGTTGAAGCGAGTAAGATTGTTGGCTCTGAATCTAAAGAAAGAAAAGTTTCTTGATTTAGAAATGGTTAGATTTATAAAGTGATTTTTTTATGGTTGTTTAGGTTAAAGTTTCAGTACTTGTACTGGTTAACGATTTAACATCGAAAGATGTGCCTGAATACATAATACAAACCAGAATGGCGAAATTAATTTATGCAAAAGACCCTGTGAAATATATCCCAGCTTTAGCTGAAGCTTTGAAGAAGATCCCAGAATTTGAATCTCCTGAATGGGCAAGTTATGTGAAGACTGGAACTTCAAGGGAAAGGCCCCCTGCTGCGGACGATTTTTGGTATACTCGGGCGGCTTCTATTTTGAGGCAGTTATACATTAAGGGAGTTGTAGGTGTTGGAAAGTTGAGGAATCGGTATGGTTCTCGAAAGGACCGAGGAGGAAAACCTGACAGATTTAGAAAGGCTGGAGGGAAAGTTATTAGAGTTATCTTACAACAGGCTGAAGCAGCTGGATTAGTTGAGAAAGTTACCCGGCTTCAACATGGAAGGAGATTGACAGCTACTGGGAGAGATTTACTTGATTCTATTGAGGTTGAAGATAAGAAGGGATTGGTCTTTAAAGATTTGAGCTCTGAACCCATGGAGATGATTGATAATTCTGATAAAGAGATGATTGGGGCGGATGAATCTTCATCTGAAGATGTACCTTCTGACGAGAGCAAAAGCAAAGCTGTGGAGGAAAAAGAATAATGGTAAGTCGTAAAGCAAAAGCAGCAAGTAGTAAGAAGAGGCATTTGGATAGAGCAAAGAGACAAACTAAGTGGGCACCCTTTTGGACAGTTTTGAAAAAATATGGAAAGGGAAAGAAAGTGCATCCTTCAAGTATGACTCATGTGAAGAGAAGCTGGTCTAGAAACAAACTGAAAATTAAACCAAGAAAGATGAAGAAACAAAATCTAGGATAATGGTAGAAGAAAAAAGCAAAGCAGAAAAAACGGAGACTCCAAAGAGTGAGGAAGCTCCTGCGAAGAAGTTAGAAGATTTTAAGAATAGTGAAGAGAATAAAAAAATAATTTCTGAAGAAAGTGATTCCTTGAAACCTTCAGGAAAGGAAAAATCAAAACCAGCAGTTGGAAAAAAATCTGGAAAAGATAAAAAAGAGAAAGTTGAGGTAATTGAATTAGAGCGAGAATATGTGATTCCTTTGAAAAGAAATGTTTTGAAGGCTCCTCAATATAGAAGGGCTAAGAAGGCTATTAGAGTTATTAGGGAATTTTTGGTTAAGCATATGAGGGTTGAAGATAGAGACCTTCGAAAAGTTAAGATTGATAAATATTTGAATAATGAGATTTGGTTTAGAGGGATTAAAAAACCTGTGAACAAGATAAAAGTTAAGGCTGTAAAGAAAGGGGGCATAGTTTATGTTGAGTTGGTGGATATTCCTGAGGCTGTTAAATATGTTATGGCACGGGACGCTAAACGGGCTTTGGCTGCTACTGATGCTAAGAAGAAGACTGCGCCCACACCTGAGGAGAAATCTGAAACAGATAGGGATGGCGATGGTGTTGCAGATAAGGTTTCTGAAGCTGCACCTAAAGGTGTACCCTCTAAAGATGGTAAAGATAAGGAAAAATCTGGGGCTGAGAAAGAAGCTAAGACTCAAAAAGTGGCTGTGAAAGCTGGTAAGCATACCACAAAAGGTGCTCATGCAAAAAAGACAATGCCTGTTCGGAAAACTTTGAAGTAGATTTTCATTTTATACTCACTCTCTTAATTTTTAATTCTTCGTTATGTTTATATAATCCTTATAGGTTTTGGTTATCACCGATATCTTTAAATATAATCCTGAGCTATTATCTTAATGGTGATGAAGGTGATGAAAATGAAACCCTCGACTTTTGTTGGGATTGTGTTAGTTGGTTTTATGATTTGGGGGATTATTGGTTTTGTAATGGCGGCGAGTCATCCGAATCCTGGACATGGTGGAAGCGAGATTTGTGATAATTTTTTATGTGTAGCTCAGGCTAGTGGAAGTCCTTTAATTGGAATTGGTATTACAACTCCCTCTGCGAGCTTGCATGTTAATGCCGCTAATGGAAATTTATTAAGACTTGAAAGATCCGACCTTACTAATGGTGCTTATCTTTTATTCAATCAGAATAATAATGATATATTTAGCATTCTTACTGCTGGGGCCAGTATCCTTACTTTCGGTAGTTCTTCTAGCTCCTTGAATCTTGATGCATATGGTTCTATTAGAAGTCGTTCTAATGGTTTTATATTCCCAGATAATACTATTCAAACTTCCGAGGCCCTCATTACTGGAAGTTGTGTTACTCGAAGTGATGTTAAAAATAATTTAAATACAGCTTCGGCTAGTTGTAATGCTGGAGAATTCAGACTTGGGGGAGGATGTAAAAGTGAAAAAGGGGTTAGTATTAGTCCAAATCCTTTAGTTATAAATATGCCTTCTGGTTCTGATGGATGGACTTGTACTTCTACTGGGAGTGCTTCAGGAAGGATTATAACAGCATATGCAGTTTGTTGCTCCTAGTTATCTTTAGACTATATTTCTTATCAACAACTATTTAAGTTTGAATCTTCTGGTAGTTTTATGGAAGAGGGAGGGATAGCAATAACTTTTTTGGTTCTTATAGCTTTAGTGGGCGTTGGCGTGTTTTTTGTGACAAAGAATTCTGTGATTGAGTTGTCTCCAGAGGATAATCTTGAGGGGTGTAATGTTTTGCAACAAAATGGTGAAGGGGTTGATATTTTGTTTTTTTCTGGAGAAGAGGATGCGAGAGGGTATATGGATTATTTTTTAGACTCTTCGCCTTTTGATAAACAAAAGGATTCTTTTAATTTCTTTTTTATTGATGAATATGAGCCTGAATGTGAACTTTATGCGGGAGAAGTTTTGTATTGTAATTCTAAGGAGATAGTAAAGAGGGCTTCTTCTTGTCCTAATGATTATATTGTCGTTTTAGACGAGCGACCAACAGACATTAGAAGTTCTGCTTATTTGAATATTATGAGTATTAATACAAATCATCCATTAACTGTTTTCTTGCATGAGTGGGGACATGTCTTTGCTTCTTTTGCTGAAGAATATGTTGATGATTCTGCGAAGATTCCAAGAAGTGCGAAGAATTGTGTGAAAAGTTGTGAGAATTTTGGTGAAGAGGTTGAGTGTTTTGAAGGGTGCACGAAATCTACATTTGTGAGGTCAATTGCTAATGGTGTTATGAGAACTTTATCGAGTGAAGAATTTGGGGCATTTAGTGAGGGAGTTCTTCTTGAAAGAATTAGAGAGGAGTCTGATATTGATTTTTTAATTACTGGGGATGTTGTTGAGGGAGACTATGGGAAATGTATTGAGGAAGAATACTATCTCATAAGACTTGACTCTTCAGGAGATTTATCTGTGGTTTCTGAAGGAATTGGATGTGCTGGGAAATTTGGGGTTGGAGATACTCAATTTAATTTGCTTGACGATGAGAATTTTATTTCTATGGAAGGCTCTTTTAATAATAAATTTATATTTACTACTAACCCTTTTGATAAAGAAGAATTTAGAACTTTTGAAGTGGAAGAGCCAGTTTTTTTTAAGATATTGAAGACTGAGGAAAATAAGAAAATTGTGATAGAAGATTTTGATGGAGAAGTTTTAGGGAGTATGACTCTTGGTGGGGTTACTAATAGGCCTGAGTTGCTCTTGTATAATGAGGAGGTTTTGAATGGTTAATCGAAGAGGGTTATCTGAGATAATTGGAGCTTCTCTTTTGGTTTTGCTTGCATTGACTGCTAGTTTTGGAGTTTTTTATTATGTTAAAGATTCTGTAGACATTAGTTCTTCTCCTGAAGTTTCTTGTTTTGATTTGAATCTTGAATCTACTTTTGAATTTGGAAGCTCTTGTTTGGATGAAGATTTGGGAGAGATTCAAACAACTGTTTTTCATTCTCAAAATGACTTTGGGATAAAAAATATAGAGTTTATTTTTTCTGGAGGAGGAGAAACAATCTCTCGATGGGGTTGTGGAGAGAATCATGAGACTTGTTCTCTTGCGAATCATGGGACTTCAAAGAAATATTATTTTTCTGAAGCTAATGCTGGGGCGGTTGAAGAGGTGTTGCTTTTTGAGGGAAGGAATAATTGTTTGATTGATAGAGTGAGTTTAAGTGTTTGTTGATGGGTGGGATTAACTGTCTAATGATAGATTATTATTAATCTAGATAGATTTTTAAAATATCTAAGCTTAGAAGAAAAATGGAAAAAGAAGAAATAAAGTATACCTATATATTGGATTATCTTGATTTTGAAGATGCACTTAACTGCTTACATAATGAATTAGGCTTAAAAGAAGGTATCTTAAAGTATTATGATATTGAAAAAGATGGTTGGGTTGAAGAAAAATTACCTATTGATGAATTAAAGAAAAAGGCATTTGTTGCTAATTCAGAGGATGGATATCCTACTGCGATTTTTGAAGATATTGAAGTTAGCACAATTGAAGAGTCTGAGGTTGAGATTGATTCAAAAAATGAACTAAAGCTTGACGGCTTAGATATCGATAGAGTCATTAAAAAAGATGAACATTGACTATCCTAAAACCAAAAAGGTTCCTTATGTTGAAAATTATCATGGTATAAATGTAGTAGATAACTATCATTGGCTTGAAGACTCTTCAAAAAAGGAAGTTATAAAATGGGCATTATCTCAGGGGGAGTTAACTCAAGATATTTTAGATGGTCTACCTCAGAAGGAAAGGCTTGCCAAGAGACTCAAAGAGATGTATTATTATGACATGAAACCAATTCCCTGGAGGGTTCTTAAAGGGAAAAGGATGTTTTATTATGATAAGAAAAAGGATTGGGATAAATGGGTATATTACACTAAAGAGGATAAGAAATCAAAAGGGACCGAATTATTAAACCCAAACAAATGGAAAAAGGAAGAAACTTTAAGCTTTGCAATACCTTCTGTTGACGGAAGTTTGCTTGCATATGGGATAAGTAAGGGAGGAGATGAAAATCCCATTATTTATGTTATGAATGTGAAAACAAAAAAGATAATGAAAGAATCTGTTGGAGGATGGCAACAATCAGGAGTTTCATGGTTGCATGATAATTCTGGATTTTATTATTGTAGGAAACCAAAAAAAGGCTCAATAAAAAAGGGGGAGGAACATTATTGGCACTCTGTATATTTTCATAAATTGGGAACTGATAAATCAAAGGATAAAAAGGTTTTCTATGATTCAAAAGTAAAGGAATATTATCATAGTGCCGTAGTAGATTTATCTGGAGAGTATGTGATATTATACAGAAGCGCTTTTGAAAAAAAGGAAATATATTATCAAAAGATAGGTGAAAAGAAACTTACTCCACTTGCAACAGGCTTTGATGGAGATTATAATGCAATGATAATTGAGGGGAAGATTATCATATATACAACTTTTAATGCTCCGAACGGGATAGTTTATGTAACTGATATTGATAAACCAGAAAGAAAAAATTGGAAGGTGCTTGTACCAGAAGCAAAAGATAAGCTGAGTAGTTTTTACGCGATTTCTGGAAAGTTGCTTTTAGGCTATTTGCACAATGCATTTTCTGAATTAAAATTATTCAATATAAAAACAGGGAAATTTATAAGAAAAATAAAACTCCCTGGAATCGGTAGTGCTAACATTTCTGGACGTTATGATGAAAAGGAGGCATGGCTTACCTTTTCGTCTTTTACTACCCCTACAACAATCTATAGATATAATACTGAGACTAAATCTCAAAAATTATTTTTTAAGCCACCCATAAAAATTAATCCAAAATATACTACCCGGCAAATACATTATAGGTCAAAAGATAAGGCTCTAATTTCAATGTTTATTGTATACAAAAAAGGAATTCGCAGAAATAAACAAATACCTACACTTTTAACAGGTTATGGAGGATTTGGAATTTCGCAAGTCCCAAAGTTCTCTCCAAATTATTTGCTATGGCTTGAGGCAGGAGGGATGGTTGCAATTCCAAATATACGGGGGGGTGGAGAATATGGTCAGAAGTGGCATGAAGCCGGAAAATTTCATAATAAACAGAAAGTATTCGAGGACTTTATTTATGCTGCGAGATGGTTAATCAAAAACAATTACACTAATCCTAAAAAACTTGCTATTTATGGTGGAAGTAATGGAGGGCTTTTGGTTGGTGCAGCAGCAGTTCAAAAACCAGAACTATTCAAAACAGTTCACTGTGCAGTTCCTTTGTTAGACATGTTACGATACCATCATCTAAGTATTGCTAATATTTGGGCACAGGAATATGGGTCTTCTGCCAATCCTAAACAATTTGAATACCTGTATAAATATTCTCCTTATCATAATATTAAAAAGAACAAAAAATATCCTTCAATTTTATTCACCACTAGTGCGAATGATGCAAGAGTAGACCCCATGCATGCTATGAAAATGACCGCTAAATTGCAGGAGATAGACCCAAAAGGTCTACATTTACTTTTAGTTAGAGGTGGATTTGGTCATGGGGGCGGAACTACTTATTCAGATTATTTCAAAACTGCTTCTGAAGAATTGGCTTTTTTGATGAATGAAGTTGGTATGAAATAATCAATTATTCGGAAGTATTAGTCTTTTGGGATTCTAGAATTAAACTCCGCTTAACTTCAGATAAAATTCTTTAAATTTTTCTTCTTCAAATAACTTTTTCATCTTTTTATCTGATTTGATTATTTTTTCTCCTTTTGGAGTAAGTTGCCAACCCTGGAGTATAGAATTTTTTTCCTTAATTGATATTAGTTTTACTATGCCCAAGTTTTCTAGTTTGTAAAGGTTTGCTCTTTCTTCGGATTCATTTCCTTTATCTATCCAACTCACAATTACCATAGTTTCTTAGGGGGACTGCTCTTTTTAAGCATTTTTTAATTTTGAAGATTTTGCTAAACCCCCAAACATTAAAAGGATGTATATTTAGGTTAATTTATGAAAACATTTGAAAAATTGCTTCAATTTAGTTTGATAAACATCGATAAGCCTGCTGGACCTACTTCTTACAAGGTTTCTGAATTTGTTCGGAGGGAACTTGGCCTTAGTAAGACTTCGCATATGGGAACACTTGACCCTAAAGTTACTGGAGTTTTGCCGATTACTCTTGGACGGGCTTGTAAACTTGCGGATTATTTCATAAAACATGATAAAAGTTATGTCGGAGTTTTGCATACTCATAAGGAGCAAGATTTGAAAGAATTGCAGAAGTTGATTAATAAGAATTTTTTGGGAAAGATAAAACAAACTCCTCCGAGTAGGTCTGCAGTTAAGAGGGCTGAAAGGGTAAGGGAAGTTTATGAATTTAAATTTTTGGAGGTGAGTGAGGATTCTCGTAGTTTTTTGTTTTCTTGTAAAGTTGAAGGAGGAACTTATATTCGTAAAATTTGTTCAGATTTAGGTGATTATGT
>CAYMMZ010000015.1:0-3388 GCA_964391715.1 Candidatus Woesearchaeota archaeon
TAATTTTTCTAATGGTTTTTTCCATTAATTTTTTAATGCCCTGAACTTTGTTCATCTTTGGTCTTATATAATATAAACCCTAGGAGATGCGATAAAGCGTTAAAATAGTGCCTTACCGCTCTCTCCTGGGGAAAAAGAGGTGATAATATAACTAATCACTTTTAGTATTTAAATGTTTCGGTCTGTTGTAATTACTCAGTGACACTATAGAGAAGGTAATCTTTATTAATTCATGGGTATACTCATCAAAATGGAAGAGGGGGATAAAATTGGGCAGAATCAGTTTTTTGATTTGATAACTAGTGAGGAGTTGAGTTGGCAGGCGATTATTTATGATTTGATAAAGACTGAGCAGTTGGACCCTTGGGATATTGATCTTGGGGTTTTGGCTGAACGCTATGTTGAGATTATTCAGAAACTTGAAGAGGCAGATTTTTTTATTTCTTCTAAGGTTTTGCTTGCTTGTTCATTGCTTCTTCGATTAAAGTCAGAGATTTTGATTAATAGTTATATTAAAAGTCTTGATGAGGTTCTTTATGGTCGCAAAGATGAGAAAAAATATGAGTTGGAACGGTTAGAAATTGATGAGGGTGAGTTGCCGAATCTTGTTCCACGAACTCCTATGGCCAGGCATAGAAAGGTTACATTGAAAGAATTGATGGGTGCCTTGAATAAGGCGGTTGATACTGAAAATCGGAGAATTAAAAGAGAGATTCGTGGTCGTCAGACGAAGAAAGCTATTTTGACGGTTATGCCTAAAGGGAGTTTTGTTCCATTAAAGGTTCGGGTGAAAAAGATTTTTGGAGTTTTGAAAGGGCATATTGAGGATGGGAACTCTCACCTTAAATTCTCACATATCGCTTCAGAAAAAGAAGAGAGACTAGCATCTTTTGTTCCAATCCTCCACCTTTCCAATAATGGAAAGATTCACCTCAGACAGAAAGAACATTTTGGAGATATTCATATGGGCCTTGAGAGATGGGAAGAAGAACTTGTTGAATTGAAAAATGAGTTAGGGTTTATTGAGGAAGAGGTTATTGGAGAGAGTTTGGAAGATTAGTTGGACAAAAGGTTTAAATAATCTAAATACACACCATATACATACTAAATGCATATATAAAATGGAAAGCAAAATGATATCTGCTCGGGTGGAATTAGATGAATATTCTAATAGGGTTATTGGAGTAATAAAGGCGAAATTTGGTCTTAATGATAAATCTGATGCTCTTAACAAGTTTATTGAAATTTACGGAGATGAGGTAATAGAAAAGGAAGCGAGCGAGGAGTATGCAAAACAAGTAATAGAAATTTCTAAAAAACATTTCAAGAAGCATGGTCTAAAAAAAATGAGCATAGATGAGCTTGATGAATTATTTGAGGATTAATTATGTTTGATTTTAGTTTAACCGAAGAATTAAAATTGATTATTAGAAAACTTTTGAAAAAAGATAAGAAGAAAGTTCTACGAATAAATAAAAAAATTAAGGAAATAGTTTCGAGTTCTTCAGAATCTATTAATCATTATAAAAATCTTCGAAATGATTTAAAAGAGTTTAAGCGTGTTCATATTATGTCTAGTTTTGTTTTAGTTTTTAAGGTAGATATAAAGAACAATTTTATTTTATTTGTAGACTTTGACCATCATGATAAAATTTATAAGAAGAAGTATTAGGGAAGAGGGTTTGGAAGATGAGTTTTATTTTTATTCATTAATTCCTTAGCTTCCTTACAAACATCAAAGAAATTTTCTTTCTTTCTGCCTAATTTTTTGTCTAAAATATATTTCTTTTCTTTTTTCTTCCAAAACTTCTCTATCTTTGGATTTTCTTTAAAATATTTATTAGTATTTGCAAAAGCTTTTTTTAAAATTCCTTTAGGGTCATAAATTATCTTATGTTTATTAAGGATTGAATAAGTTAAATGTGTTTTTTCGTAAAACTCTTTTAAAAATCCTTTAAGAGAGAAACAGCTTAAATCTATATGAATTCCATTGACTTTTTTTGAAATTAACTCATAAGGCTTTTTTCGTTTCTTAAAAATAATTTCAATATCTACATCTGAAGTTTCCTTAGCTTTCCCAATAGCTAGACTTCCAAATAACTAAATTCCAATAACATTTTTATCTTCTGCATATTTTTTAGTTAATGAATCTACAATAATCTTATGTTTTTTTGGCATCTGCATTTTATTTTAAAAATTATCAATCTATAAAAGTTTTGTTATCCTGAACTTTTCACAATCCCTTCTTCACTCAAGAATTCTTCCTTTCCTGTCTTCATATCCTTAACTTTGAATTTCTTTTTCTTGACTTCTTCTTCACCTATGAAGATTACTTTTTCTATTCCTTTTGAATTTGCGTAGTCTAAGGCTTTTCCGATTGATTTGCTTAAAAGAACATTTGTAGATATTTTGTTTTCCCGAAGATTTTCTGCTAGCCTAATTGTTTTTTCATCTTGGTCAATTGAGATTAATTGTACTTTTGTTTTGTCGCCTTCTAACTTTGAAAGGGTGGAAAGTCTATCTAGACCTAGTGCGAATCCGAAAGATTGTGTTCCATCAATTAAATAAGCCCCCCCTCCACAAATTGTCTCCTTCATTTCTTTTGTTTTGATTTCGAATATTGTTCCATTATAATATGAAAGTCCTCTTGCTAATGTTGGTTGGAATTCTACTTTTACCCCATAGATTTTACATAATTTTTTTAGTTCCTTTATTTCTTTATAGAAATTATATTTTTCAAAATCACTATCTTTTCCATTTCCATCAAAGATTTTTAGAAGTTTTTCCGCTTTTAGTTTTTTTAGATTATCTGCAACTTCTTTTTTTGAAAGTTTGTCTAATTTGTCTAGTTCTTGAATTACTTTTTCCCTATACTTTTCTTCAATATTCTCAGATACTAGAATTTCATTTAAGAGTCTTCTATTGTTGATGTAGATTGTTGGCTTTATTTTTATATTCTCTAGGATTTTTTTTACTAGGGAGAATAATTCTGCTTCTTCTTTTGGGGTGCTTCCTATAATATCTGCATCGCATTGAGTGAATTCTCTTTGTCTGTTTGATGTTGTCGGTTCGTCTCGAAATACTCGTGCTATTTGGTAAACCTTGTAAGGGAGTTTTTGGTTCTTTGCTATTCTTTTTAATTGGAAGGTTGATTCGTATTTTAGGGCGAGGTTTCTTTTTCCCCTGTCCTCTAGGTTAAATATTTCTGAAACGGCTTCATCTTTATCATTGTCTCCCCTGACAAATTCTTCGAATTCAATTGTTGGAGTTTCTGCTGGTTCGAATCCGTAAAGTTTGAAAGTTTCTTCTATCCATGACTTTATCTTTGTTCTTTTGGCTGCTTCTTCTCCTAGGAAGTCTTTGAAGCCTTTTGCTGTTGTTGATTTCA
>CAYMMZ010000015.1:3488-17559 GCA_964391715.1 Candidatus Woesearchaeota archaeon
AAGGGTGGAAGCCGAGAATCGAACTCGGGCCGCTCGGACCACAACCGAGCGTTCTGCCACTAAACTACATCCACCATTATATTTAATTAATTGAAAAGTCGGTATAAAAAACTTGTCTTTGGAGTCGCAACTAGGAGAATCTTCTGTTCCAATGATGCCGAAAACTCCATGTGTTTTCCATGTTATTTTTGGGAGATAGGGGTTTTTATGTGTTTTGGATTTTAGATTGGTTTGAATGTTATCGCGAAGACTTGGACAAGTCTCAAGACTTCGCTTGGGGGGAAGAGTTTAGTAATTTGTTAATTCTTCCTGACAATTTTGTGCAGCTGATTATTCAACTCAATAAAAAAATCAGCGAAATATAGAAATGAAAGGAGAATAAAAATTTATATTAAGCTTTCATTAACACTTAATCCTCTTAACATCCTTCCTTCTAAAAAAGCTTCAACAACTTTACCTTCTAATCTTGAAACTTCAAATGCTTTAGTTTTTGTAAGAAGTACCCTTACATCTTCTGCGTCCATTAATTGCCAGTTAGTACCACCACTATTAGCATAATTCAACGAAAATTGTAAAGAAAGTGCACCCCTATCATTAACTCCATAAATTGGGCTTTCAATTTTTGCATAATCCTTTTGCAATCTTTCTGCTTCTTCTGCAGTTAAATTGTTACTGTACCATTTTTCATCCATTTTACTTTGTCTCCATGATTGGGATATAATTAGTATTAACAGATGATTTATAAATCTTTCGACTGTTTGACTACTCTGGAGTTAAGATAATTTATTTCTATTTCCTTGAAGAACTCTAGGATAACTAACTTAATCTATAAAACTAATCAAAGAAACCGACACATTACTAAATCTCTCCTGCACGAAACGCTTGAGCGAAGCCAAGTGTGAAGCCTTGTTCCCTAGAAGGCTCATAACAAAATAATCTAAACTATAGAGTAGTGACAAATAGAAAGATTTATAAACAATTAAGACATATACTATTATGGATATAATGCAGATTAAGATGGATTTAGACTTATCAGATAGGATGCTAAGTCCCTCGGGATTTAATCAGGAGCAAATAAGATTACTCTCTGAAAGAATGCAACCTTGTAACACTGTTCTTGATTTATGCACTGGACTTGGGAATTTAGCAAAGGATTTGGCCTATCAAGGAAAAACAGTTTATGGACTAGATATTGATGAAGAAAGTTTAGAATATGCTACAAGAAATGTTGGTGATGAAGGAAGTGGAATTTTTTATCCAGTTCAAGGAGACGCTCGAAATCTAGGTTATAATTCTGAGTTTGATGGAGTTTCTTGTGCATCTAGTTTTGATTGGGAAAATTTAGATCCTGTTACGGCAGGTATATATCGTGCATTGAAGCCGGGAGGATATTTTGCAGTTACAGGAATTGAAAATTCTATGAAAGAAAGACATACTGCCCTTGTAGGAAGAGATCTGGACCAAAGAGTAAAGGATGGTTCTTTAGTTTTTACGGATAAAGATCTTGAGGAACTTGGGAGAATGGGAGAGTTGATTGGAACTGATGAATTTAAAAGTTCTGCTGAGAAAATTAAAGGTTCTTCTGCGAAAGTTGTAGCTTCTTTAGAAAGAAATGGCTTTCAAATTAGGAATGTACAACCTTTTTATGAAGATACTGCTTATTGTGTCTTAGCACAAAGAGATTAAAAACAAAAAAACTCGTCTGCGTTCCTTAACGCTCGACGGCTCTTTTTTAAAAAAACAAAAAAAATTTGTAAAAGATTAAGCCGTTTCCTCTGAAGATTCAGTTTCTTCTGCTGGTGCAGCTTCTTCTGTTTCTTCGGATTCAGCTTCTGCCGGTGCAGCTTCTTCAGTTGCTTCTTCAGTTGCTTCACTTGCATCTTCTGCAGGTGCAGCTTCTTCTGTAGCTTCTTCAGTTGCTTCTTCTTCAGCTGGAGCTTCTTCACTTGCTTCTTCTGCAGGTGCTTCTGCTTCTTCAGTTGCTTCTTCAGTTGCTTCACTTGCATCTTCTGCAGGTGCAGCTTCTTCTGTAGCTTCTTCAGTTGCTTCTTCTTCAGCTGGAGCTTCAGCAGTTTCTTCTACGGGAGCTTCTGTACTTTCTTCTGCAGGTGCAGATTCAGAAGTCTCTTCTGTAGGAGTCACTGTTTCTTCTTCCATGGATGAGAGTCATCAGAATTCTTTATAAATATTTGGGTGTACTTGGGAATGATAAATTATTGAGGACATTTGGTGTAAAAAAGTCTGTCTCCGGGAGCTTCATAATAGCATGGTTTTTTGCTATATTGTCTTAGGTATGGAGTGTAAGTATAATAATATCCTTTGTTATAGCTTTTCCAAAAGTCTCTGTCATAATTGTAATCATAATTTTTTCTATTGTAGTATTTGTTGTACTTATAATTGATTTCTTTGTCTCTGCTATAATGGTTGTCCCAATAATCTCTTGTGTTCCTGTAGGAATATCCGTTTCTGTAGAAATTTGTAGAGTATCTGTCTTCGTTGTCATATCTAGCGTATCTTTTTTCTGTTATGACGATTTTTTTATCTGGGAAGTATTCTGTTGTTGTGAATTTTTCTTTGTAGTTGTCGTGGTAGTGGGATGCTGATGCTATGTTCAGAGATAGAATTGTTGAAAGCGCTAATGCTAGAGTTAAGAATAGTGCGAATAGTTTTTTGTTCATCTTAAGATAAAGGAGAGGGATTATTTAAGGATTATTGTGGTTGGGAATGAAAATCACCTGGAAAAAGTTGTCCCCAAGATATGCCAAAAAGGTTTTATGCTCCCGCCTCGGCACTTCGTGCATACCCTCTTTGAGGGCAACTTGAACCATCAACTAATGTTTTGCTCTGTGCTAATACCAGCGGATTTATGGTGTCGATGACACCATTTATGCTCCCGCCGGGATTTGAACCCGGGTCACCGCCGTTCTCCAAAAAATCTCTAGGAGATTTTCAGTGATGTTCCAAGAGGAACTGAAGTTGTTATATCACCTACTCGAACTTCTCACTGATTTTGAGAGGGCGGCATCCTTGGCCACTAGACTACGAGAGCATAATTAAATTCGTAGTTTAGATTTTATAAGGATGTCGGTCTCGAAAGTGAGAGGGTGAGTAATTTGCTTTTGACAATTTCAAATATCTTCAAAAGTGAATTGTGAATAGGTGAGTTGGCCACTAGACTACGAGAGCATGATTATATTTGATGAATTCTCTTTAAAAATTTAATGAATGATGTTCGCAATGTTTTAAAACCGGTCCGACTTAGAGATATCATGGGTGAATTTAATTTTGCGAAGGTTGAAAAGAAGTGGCAGGATAGATGGTCTAGGAATAAAGTTTTTGTAGTTTCTGATAAATCTAAAAAACAAAACTATTATGTCTTGGAGATGTTTCCGTATCCTTCTGGTTCTGGGTTGCATATGGGGCATGCTTGGAATTATACTATTGGGGACATCTTGGCTCGGTTTAAAACTATGAAAGGTTTTAATGTTCTTCATCCTATGGGTTATGATTCTTTGGGTTTGCCTGCCGAGAGTGCGGCGATAAAAGAAGGCGTTCATCCAGAGGAGTATACTAAGGCTTCGATTAAGAATTATATCAAACAACAAAAAGCTATTGGGCTTTCTTATGATTGGTCCAGAGTTCTTTCTACTGCCGACCCAAAATACTATCGGTGGGACCAGTGGATTTTTTTGAAGATGCTCGAAAAAGGTCTTGCTTATCAGAAGGAGTCTTCAGTTAACTGGTGTTCAAAATGTGATACAGTTCTTGCTAATGAACAGGTTCATGAAGGGAAATGTTGGAGGCATGAGGATACTGATGTAGAGGTTAAACATCTTAAGCAGTGGTTTTTGAAAATTACAGATTATGCGGACGAGCTTTACGAGAATATAGATAGTTTGGATTGGCCGGACAGGACTAAGGCGATGCAGAAGAATTGGATTGGGAAGAGTCATGGAGTTGAGATTGATTTTTTGATTAATAGTAATAAATGGTCAATCTTCACGACGCGTCCTGACACAATCTTTGGAGTTACCTTTATGGTGGTCTCGGCCCAGCATCCTCGGCTTGATGAACTTGTTACTGAGAAGCAGAGGAAAGCTGTTGATAAGTTCTTGGAGAAGATTGGTAGTGTGAGCGAGAAAGATATTGGAGATTTAGAGAAGGAAGGAGTTTTTACAGGGAGTTATGCCATTAATCCTGCTAATGGGGGAAAAGTTCCAGTTTATGCGGGGAATTTTGTTGTTGCTGATTATGGTTCTGGAATGGTAATGGCTGTTCCTGCTCACGACCATAGAGATTTTGAGTTTGCTCGAAAGTATAAGGTTGATATCAAAGATGTTGTAGGTGGGTCTACGGAAGATAAAGCATATACTGGAGAGGGGAAGTTGATTAACTCTGGAGATTTTAATGGGTTGGAGAATTCTAAGGCGAAGGTTGAGATTACAAAATGGTTGATTAAAAAAAGGGTTGGGCGGAAAGTTGTTCAGTTTAGGCTTAGAGACTGGGGGATTTCTCGTCAGAGATATTGGGGAACACCGATACCAGTAATTCATTGTGAAAGTTGTGGGGCAGTGCCAGTTCCAGAGAAAGACTTACCAGTTGTTCTTCCGAAGAATGTTAAGTTCGGGAAAGGAAACCCTCTTGAGACTAGGGAAAGTTGGATTAAGACTAAGTGTCCTAAATGTAAAGGAAAGGCAAGAAGGGAGACTGATACGATGGATACTTTTGTGAACTCTTCTTGGTATTTCCTCCGATATTGCGACCCCAAAAATGATAAAAAGATTTTTGATAAGAAGAAAGTTTCAGCATGGTGCCCAATTGACACCTATATTGGTGGGGCGGAGCATGCTTGCATGCATTTGATTTATTTTAGATTTTATACAAAGTTTTTGAGGGATTTAGGGTTAATTGATTTTGGAGAACCAGCTAAAAAATTATTTCATCAGGGAATGCTTTTGGCTGAAGGGGGTGAGAAAATGAGTAAGTCAAAAGGGAATGTTGTTTTACCTGAAGTGGTTTTGGAAAAATATGGAATTGATACTGCTAGACTCTTTATGTCAGGACTTGCTTCGCCAGATAAAAATATTGATTGGAGCGAGAAGGGGATTAGAGGGAGTGTTAGATGGATTCGAAGAATAATTAAGTTTTTTGAGGGATTTGTGGAAGGTTCTTCTTCAGAGGTTGTTGAATCTAAACTTAATTCCTTGATAAAAAATATTGAAGGTTATTATGTAAGTTTTGGTTATAGGAAGGCAACTATTGAGCTAAAGGAGTTTTTTGATTTAATTGAGAAGGAAGGTTGTTCTAAAGATTGTGCAGAGAAATTCTTGAAACTTCTTAGTCCAATTTGCCCCCACGTTGCCGAAGAGCTTTGGGAGAAGTTGGGGAATAAGGGATTTATTTCTACATCTATTTGGCCTAAATTTGATTCTTCTAAGGTTTCTAATAAGAAGTCTTTTGAAGATATAAATGAGAAAATTTTGAAAGACATAGATTACCTTTTGACTAAAGTTGAAAAGGATGTTTCTAAGGTTTATGTTTACGCGATGCCTTTTGAAATTGGTTTGATTGATGTTAAGGGGTTGGAGAAAGCTTCTAAGTCTAAGGTAAAAGTTTTTGCTGTAAATGATAATGGAAAATTTGACCCTGAGAAGAAGGCTCGTAAGTCTAAGCCAGGAAGACCCTCGATTTACCTTGAATGAGAGAATATAAATTTATTTAAGTGGCGTTTTGTTGTGTTTTTGTATGGTTAATGAAGTAGATCTGAGTAGGACGGATTATTTTTCTAGAGATCATATGGCTTTTCAACAGTCTGTTATGGATATTTTTTATGAGAAATTTCATGGAGGAGAAAGAGGAATTCATTCTGATGGGTATGATTTTGTTAAATCTAAAGATTTGGGTAGGGGGATAATAGAGAGTTATGTTAATAGGGTAAGAGAAATGTGGGCACTTGGTCTTAGAGGGGATAGGCAGGTTTTTAGACCTGAGAGAGTTTATATGAGAATTATTTCTGAAGGGCCTGTTTATGAAAAAACTCTTTTTATCGCAAAAGGGATGAAGGAAAGATTTAGGTTGGGACAAAAAAGACGCTAAATATATAAAGGTGGATAATCTTTTTATAAGATGAGCGAAGAATTGAGGGATATAGGAGATAAATATTACCTTCGTTTGAAGAGAGTTTCTAATGCCTTAGAACGTGGTAGAGAAAAATATGATTTGGATTCAGATGATTTTGGAAATTTGATGGACAGGACAAAGACCTATCTTGCTAATGGCTATGATACTTTATCAAAGAGTCTTCAAGGCTTTCCCGTAGAAGATTGGAAAAATATTAGAAATGGGATCATAGGGAGTGAAAAAGTATTGAGAATGAATGGTTTGATTTTATCTATTAGGGCAGAGTATAGCCATTTAATGTGGGAAAATTTTGGAAGAAGAGATAATGGTTCTTCTGAAGGATTTTTTAGAAATTTGGTAGGTGCTATTTTTCCTAAAAGGTCTGCTTAATTTTTCACCTTACACTAAATATATAAAGGAATTTTTCTTTTGGTTTTAATGAAGAAGGTTAAAAAAGAGGAAGGTTTGATTCACAACCTTGTCTATGGAAAAGGTTCTTTTGGGGAAAGGGCAGCTGATAATCTTGCGAAATATGCTGGTAGTTGGACTTTTATTATTGGGTTTATGGTTTTCCTTTGGATTTGGATGGCTCTTAATATTTATGCTTGGATTAATACTTGGGACCCTTATCCTTTTATTTTGTTAAACCTTGTGTTGTCTATGATTGCAGCCCTTCAAGCACCTGTGATATTAATGAGTCAAAATCGTCAGGCTCAAAAGGATAGGAATAAATTAGAATATGATTATAGGGTTAATCGGAATGCTGAGAGGGGAATTAGTGAGATACTGAAGATTGTTCGGAAGAGGCATGGAAAGATTGGGAAGTAGACTAATCAAGAACAGCTTTTATTCTCCTCACTCCTGAAGAAGAGGAAGTTTCTTTTGTTATTTTAAATGTGCCTAATTCTTTTGTGTTTTTGACATGGGGTCCGCTACAAATCTCATAACTAAAATCCCCCATAGTGTAGACTTTTACTTTGTCTCCATACTTATCGTCAAAGACTCCTACTGCTCCAGAATCTTTTGCTTCTTTTAATGTCATTTCTTCAAAGGAAACTGGAAGGGCTTTTTTTATATTTTCATTGACCATGTCTTCAATTTCTTTCTTTTCTTCGTCAGTTAGTTTTCTATCAAAGGAAAAATCATATCTTAATCTTTCCTTAGTTATGTTAGAACCTCTTTGATTTGCATCTTTTCCAAGGACTCTTCTTATTGCTTCATCTAGCAAGTGTGCTGCTGTGTGTAGCCTTGTAGTTTGAACAGAATTGTCTGCTAATCCGGATTTGAATTTTCCGGCTGAAGAAGTTTTGGAGAGTTCCTGGTGTTTTTTTAGTTCTTCTTTGAATCCTTTTTCGTCTACTTTGATTTTTTTCTCTTTTGCTAGTTCTTTTGTCATTTCTATTGGGAAGCCGTAGGATTGGTAGAGTAGGAATGCGTCTTTTCCATTAATTTGTTTTTTGTTGTTGGATAACTTTTCGAATATTCTTAGTCCTTGTTCTAATGTTTTTAGAAATTTATCTTCTTCTTTTTGGAGTTCTAAGGAGATTTTTTCTTTGTCTAATTTATAGTCATCATATAATCCATAGATTGTGTCTGCAATTTTCGTTGTGAAATTTTCTATTCCGATTGTTCGTCCGTATCGAATTCCTCTTCTGATTAGTCTTCTTAAGACATAACCTTGCTCGCTATTCCCAGGGACTACCCCTGCATTGAGAATCATAACTGCTGCTTTTAGGTGGTCTGCTATAATTCTCATTGCTCTTGTTGTTTTCTCTTCTTCTGAGTATTTGTGTTCTGAGATTAATTCAATCTTTTCAATTATTGGTTTCCACATGCCGGCTTCGTAGTTATCTTCTAATCCTTCTAATATTGCAATTGTTCTTTCTACTCCCATTCCTGTATCGATATTTTTTTGTTTTGCTTCTTTGTATTTTCCTTCATTATCTTTTTCATATTGCATGAAGACGTCGTTCCAGATTTCTACTCCGTTGATAAACATCTCCGAATCTGGTCCGCATGGACCTGTTTCTCCTGCTGGACCCCACCAATTATCTTCTTTTCCAAGGAATTTTATATCTTTTATATCAAGGGATTCCCATATGTCTTCTGCTTCTTTATCTTTTGGAGAGTTTTTATCTCCCTTGAAACAGGTAACTGCCAATTTTTCTTTTGGAATTTTTAGTTCTTTTGTTAAAAATTCAAAACTCATTTCAATTGCTTCCTTCTTCCAATAATCGCCGAGACTCCAGTTTCCAAGCATCTCAAAAAAGGTGTGGTGAGTTGTATCTCCTACTTCTTCTATATCTCCTGTTCTTATACATCCTTGAACTCCTGTTAATCTTTTTCCTTGAGGGTGTTTTTGTCCGGTTAAAAATGGGACTAGAGGATGCATCCCTGCAGTTGTAAATAAAACAGTCGGGTCGTTTTCAGGGACTAAGCTAGAGTTTTTGATTTCTTTGTGTTTTTTGTCTTTGAAAAAGCCTATGTATTTTTTTATTAGCTCAATTCTTTCCATATTTAGATTTGGGAAGTGGGACTTTTAAATTTAGTTATTTGTAGATAAACAATAATATTTTAAACACTCCAACACTATTAAATTTATGAAAATGGTGAATAAAAAGGGTCAGAAATATTACATTATTGTCTCTATGATTCTTGGGTTGATGGTCTTGAGTCTTTCGCTTTACTTTATTTTTAATGAATATTTTACGGAGGACGATTTAGATTGGCAGGTTTGCAGGCAAAGTGTTTTGTTGAGGGCGAATGCTGTTGAGACTTCTAATACTAATGGTGTTGGAGAAGTAGGTGCTGTGGCTACAGATTTGCCTGAAAAATTTCCTTTTAAATGTAAATCTGATTTGATAGAGATTGACTATTACGATGAAGAAAGAGCTAAGAAAGAAATTGCAGATTCTGTTGCTAGTTGTTATGCATTATATGGTGCTGGAGTAAATCACCTTTATACATCTGATTTCTTTGATGCAGGGAAAAAATGTTTTGTTTGTTCGAGAATTCATTTTGAGGAAGATGTTGTTGAGGAGTATAGTAAAAAAGAACTTAATGTTGGGAACTATCTAATTTCTTCAAAGTCTTCTACAGGGATTAGTTATTTTGATTATATTTATTGGAATAGTCAGAAAGAGAGTTCTTCAATTAAGGGTATTGAAAAGGATGAAATAATTAATGAAATGTTGAAAGTTTCTTCGTTTAATGCCTCTAATGGAGATATTATCGTCCTTCATGCAGTTAGGGAAGCTGTAGGTACAACTACTCTCTGGGATATTATTTTTGGTGGAAGCTCTGGAGAGTATGTGCGTGGGATAAATTTCTTCCAACCAAAGGTTAATGATTTATTGGAGAATTGTGAGACAATAGAAACAATTCCTGCTTAATCTAAATCATATAACATACTATTTGAGGGCTTACTTCTTTTCTCTCTTTGTCTTTTATTATACATTATCCTCCGGTCTCCCTCTTTTTCTTCTGCCAAGGTCATATCTCTAACATCTTTATGAAGAGTATAAACTCTCCCTTCAGCGTCATCAAAAGTTTCAATTTTGCATCCTTCTCTTCTAAGATATATATCATATCCTCCATCCCTTCTTAAAAAAATGTCTGCCTTTCCATCCCCTTCAATATCTACAAAACTTGTATTTTGGGTTGATGCGAAAATTGTCTCAGGAGTTCTAACGATATCTTTACTATCACAACCAGACATACCAAGAACTAATGCACCTCCCATTACGATTTTACTCAATGGATTCATAAATTTTTATAGAATTTGGGACTTATAAGGTTTTGGGATTTTAAGAATTAATCATTGTTAGTTTTTCTTGAATAGAAATTAATTCTTCTTTAATGCCGTCCCTTTTATTGAGAAGTTTTTTTGGATTTATTAATAACCCTTTTTTACTATCAGGGAAGTTTGTTCAAAGACCCTTTAAAGATGGTTATCCCCAACCAAGCACATAACAATATAGATTGTGAGACAATAGAAACAATTCCTGCTTAGAATATTTTATTTTTGAGAGGGGATATGCCTTGATGCCTTATCTTCTTTTAGTGAGTATTTTATTTGCTTCTGCTTGTAGTTCTGAATCCATATACTCTGTATCTATCTTCAATTCTAAAACTCTCTTTCTTCCTGTGAGTCCGCTCTGTTCTGCTAATCCTTTGACTCCACTTCCTTTCCTAACAAAGAGGATTTTTACTCCATCTAATCTTCCTATCCCATCTTCAAACTTCTTATGGCCATAACCTACAATTAAATCTGCGATCATATCTCCATTGAAATCCAGAACACCAAAGGGTCCTTGTGCATTTTCTCTAGATTTTAACCTATCTGCCCTGCGATCTCTCGTTCGTGTTGTTCTTGCATAGATTCCTAGAGGAACTTCATTCGTGTTGCCTCCGATTGCTTGAAAGTAAGGTCTCAAATCTCCTTCTCCTTTAAAACCTAATGGAGAATCTTCTGAGAAGATCCCATATTTTTCAGGGGAGAGTTCTAACATTCTTTTTCGTCTTTCTGGATCAGAAATCCAATTAAGTTTGGAATTATCTCCGATTATCCTCCTTCCGTTAGTTTCATAAACAATTAGTGGACCTTCACTATTATCTTCTGCCTCTGCCCCATAAACCAACGGAGGACTTCCATTATTTGTTGATAATTCAGAACTAGTTTTACTTTCTAAGTCACTTCCATCACAACCAGACATACCAAGAACTAATGCACCTCCCATTACGATTTTACTCAATGGGTTCATGAATTTTCATAGAATTTGGGACTTATAAGGTTTTGGGATTTTAGGAGTTAGGGGCTATTACAATAATGCTTATATAGCTGTTTTTCTATTGTTTTTTATGTCAAAAACTCTGGACCTTGAAGATAGGAGTGAAGATGTTTTGTATGTTTTGGGTCTCGTTGTGCCTAGAGCGAGAGAACTATATGAAGGAATGGAAGATTTTGAAGCACCTTTCCTCCAAGAAAGACTTGAAGTTTCTGGAGAAATAACAGATTCTAATCTTTACGATGTTGCTTTTGAAGAGTTTAAAAAATATGCTTCCCTCTCCGTTAGTTCAAGGCAACCATTGGGGATGACAAGTCCTGAAGTTGATTCTGTTTGGCATCAATTTATACTATTTACCAAAGCTTATGAGGCCTTTTGTAATGATAATTTAGATGGAACTTTTCTCCACCATAGTCCATATATCGTAGGAGAAAGTGAGAAAACAATTTCAGAACATGCCAGAAATATGAATCTTGCTTATGGGGCGGTCTTTGGCGAGGCTCCTTCAATTTGGGGGAATTTTGAAGCCTCTACTAGTCCTTGTGATGGATGCTCTTCATCCGATGGTGGATGTAGCTCTTAATAAATTTGGAGATTATTATGATTTCAATTAAAACTATTAAGCGTTTATTTTTGGATAAAGTTCCTTTAGATGTAAAAAATATTTTGGATATTGGATGTGGAAAGGGGTATATGTCTCGGAGATTTGCTAGGTCCGAGTCTTTAGTTACAGGAATAGATATTAAATCTCAAGAAATTGTTCAGGAAAATTTCAATTTTGAAAAAATAGATGTTAGAGAATTTGTATTCGGCAAATATGACTTGATTATTAGCTCTTTGATGCTTCACTTTTTTAGTGAAAATACTTCTAAAGAGATTATAGAGAAGATGAAGATTTCTACAAATAAGGAGGGGTATAATCTTCTTGTTTTGATGTCTGAGAAGGATAATATGAATAATTTTGGAAAATTTTACCCTTCTATTGAGGAGGTCAAAAAAGTTTACTCTGGATGGGATTTGATAGATTATCTTCAAGATGATACGGAACAAGAAATAAATTCTTTAGGGCAAAAACATTTTCACAATGTAATTTTTTGTTTATTTAAAAAACCAAATGAGAATTAACTCTTATAATGAATTTTTGGAAGCCTCTCCAATTGATGAAGGGACTTATGAAAAGTTTTGTAGAAATGATGTTAGCTTTCATACGATAAAAGGTAAATTGGTTGTCCTAAAAAAGTTTAGGAACAGAGAATCTGCAAGAAGAGAGGGAGCAGCTTATGAGGTTTTTATGGATAATCCTATTGTCAGAGTTCCATTTAGATATTTTGCTGAAGGAGACATTGCTCTTTACGACCTTGTGAAATCTAACGGAGAGAGTGATTTATTAAAGAGGGTTGGAGATTGGGCTAGAATTCATTCTAGAAAAGATTTGTCCAGTATCTTTGAGAATAGAAATCCATCTAAGATGCAATTAAGAAAAGTGATTCAAAAGGTTAGGGAAAGAGGAGATTTATTCGGGGGAAATCATAATGCTTATGCCGATGTGATTGAGGGCGGGCTTGACTATTTAGTGCAACCTCCAATTCAAACATTCACTCATGGAGATTTGAGAGTTAATAATTCCATTTCTACGAAAGAGGGAGAATACTATATCGATTTTGAATTTAGTGGGATAACGCATCCCGCGGAGGACTTAGCACCTTCATTACTTGCATACCCTCATATGCGCAGAGCAATTCTTCAGTCCTATGAGGCAAATAGTTCACTTGATTTTGGACAAATAAAAAAAGCTCTCCCCTTATATATTTTATTTCGTTCTTCTAGAGTTATTCTAATGCAAGAGAAAAGAGGGCTTATGGAAGATATTCGTTTACCTGTGAGAAAAAAGTTTGTTTCAGTGATGGAAGATTTAATTAAGAATTAAGAATATCTAGTTTCTCTTGTATGTTTACCAATTCTTCTTCGATACTTCCTCTTTTATTGAGAAGTTTTTTTGGATTTGTTTCTACTTCTTGTTTTTCTTTATGTTGAAGGTCTCTTGGAACTTTTGGAGTTGGAATTTTTTCTTGCATAATTCTCATTTGGGAAATAAGAGACTCTGAAGACTTATGTAATCTTTTCTTTAAATCTTCTTTTTGTCTTGCTAAGACTTTTAGATTTTGAAAATGTTTTAAGATTTTTAGGAGGTTTGCTTGACTACCCAGGATATTTGATTTGGATATCTTATAATTTTGTGGCTCTACGGAAATATACAATTCATCTTTTGAAGCCATTCTTAAATTTGGTCAAAAACATCTGAATCAATTTCAGTTAGTTTTAATTTTAAATCCTCTATTTCCTTGCTCCATCCACTAATTTCTTTTTCTTCCTTTTCTTTTACTTCTTTTATTTTTCTTAAAGTAGATTCTATATCTTCAATCTTATCCTTTATATTCTCAAAGTTTTTTTGAGCAGATTGGAATTTGTCAATTCTTACAAATATTGGTTCATCCGGATTTTTCTTTTGTGGTTTTGATTCTATTGGCTTAGAGATTATAGGTTTTGGTTCGGGCATTTTTACTTTTGGCGGTTCTGGAATCATGCTCTTTTCTTGTTTTGGATGGGCTATATGTTCTCTAGAAGGTTTTGGAGGAATCATAGATTCCTCTTTTTTGCCTTCTTCCATGTGGGAGTTCTCTGCATTCTTTGGAATTTCCACATGCACCTCGTTTTCTCCTGGAGAACTATTATCTTCTATTGCTGATTTAACCATTTCTCGATTTAAGTTTTCATTTTTAGAATCGCTAGGGAATGAAGGAAGTTCGGGTAATTCTTTTTTTTCTTCATCGCCACTTTTTGGAAATTCAGGTAAGGCTGGAGATTCTGGTAACTCCGGCACTTCTTCTTTTTTACTGAACCATCCCATGTTAAGGATAATCCGATTTCTTTTTTATAGGTTTATATTAATTTTAAAATGACGACAATATTTTTTATTCTCCTCGACGGAGTTTTATTAATTAATCTTTAGGATATATGGAGTGGAAAGGTACCTCACTTCGTTTAATCAAGTCATTCTGACATATACATCGGCACAAGAACCTTTCTAACATTGGTTTGATTGGAAAGGGATTGGAAAGGTACCTCACTTCGTTTAATCAAGTCATTCTGACATATACATCGGC
>CAYMMZ010000015.1:17659-19374 GCA_964391715.1 Candidatus Woesearchaeota archaeon
TTCTGACATATACATCGGCACAAGAACCTTTCTAACATTGGTTTGATTGGAAAGGTACCTCACTTCGTTTAATCAAGTCATTCTGACATATACATCGGCACAAGAACCTTTCTAACATTGGTTTGATTGGAAAGGGATTGGAAAGGTATTTAAAAGGGGGAACTTTTTATTTGTAATGCAAGTTAAACTTCTACACAATCTCGTCGAGGAAATGGCTGGAGAGGGAACTGGCCGAATAGTAGATATTCTTTTTGGAAAGAAAGATGTTAACGAATTTTCTATTGCTAAAAAAATGGATTTGACAATTAATCAGGTTAGAAACATTTTGTACAAGCTTTCTGCTGATGGACTTGTTTCTTTTATCAGAAAAAAGGATAAAAGAAAGGGATGGTATATCTACTATTGGACCTTGAAGACAGAAAAATGTTTGGTGAAGTTAGAACAATCTTTAATTAAGAAAATTGAGAATTTTAAATCTATCTTGGAGAGTAGGGAGACTAAGAGATTTTATGTTTGTCATCCTTGCGGTATTGAAGTTGGTGAAGAAAAAGCCCTTGAACATGGATTTACTTGTGAAGAATGTGCTGAGGTTTATGAGTTGTCAGATAATTCCGGACCCATAAGAGATACTAAGGCTAGAATTACTCGAACTGATAAAGATTTGAAATTAATTGTAAATGAGCTATCTACAATTCGAGAAAAAGAATCTAAGAAAAGAGCTAGAGCTAATAAGAAATTGGAAAAGGAAGCTGCTGAAAAGAAGGCCTTATTGAAAGCTGCAAGGGCGGCTGCTCGAAAGAAGTTGGCTGCAGAATCTGGAAAGGTGGTTTTGAAAACTAAGAAAACTCCTAAAAAGAAGATGGCGAAGAAAGTTAAGAAAGGGGCAAAAGTTGTAAGAAGGAAGGTAGTTAAGAAGACTCCTCCTAAAAAATCTGTAAAGAAAAAAGTTGTGAAAGCTTCTAAAGGTGTGGCTCGTAAGGGGGCAAAGAAGAAGGGGATTATGGGAAAACTTCGAAAATCTGTAAAGAAAATTAAGGGTAAAAAGTGACGATGAGACAAAGGGAATCTTTTTCTACATATACTGGAATTATAATTTTTGTTAATGTAATTGCATTTCTTTTGTTTTTTGTTTTGGCGAGAAATTTAGGATTTGAAAGGGTCATCTCTTTGATTGCGTTACAACCTTCTTCCTTCCTTGAGAGACCTTGGACCATTTTAACAAGCATGTTTATGCATTCCCCTTCAGGATTATCCCATATTTTTGTGAATATGATTTCTTTGATGTTCCTTGGAGGCTTTGTTGAAAAATTAATTGGTAAAAAAAGATTCTTATGGCTATATTTAGGATCTGGTCTTTTGGCTGGTTTGTTTTTTGTTGTTCTTTCTAGACTCTTTGGAGTGATTCCATTGGGGGAAATTCTTATTGGAAGTCCTACAACTATTGCTGTAGGAGCTAGTGGAGCCATATTCGGACTTGGAGGTTTATTGGCGGTGTTAACTCCACGTTTACCTGTCTTAGTTTTCTTTATTCTTCCGATGCCAATGTGGATTGCAATGGTCTTCTTGATGGGAGTCTTGTGGGCATTGTCCCTTAGTCTTGGACTCCCTATTGGAAATACTGCTCACCTTGGAGGCCTTTTAGTAGGACTTGGGTATGGATTCTACCTCAAAAAGAAATATCCTCATAAAACTAAAATGATTAGTAAATATTTTTC
>CAYMMZ010000016.1:0-4835 GCA_964391715.1 Candidatus Woesearchaeota archaeon
GGGAACCACAATTGAAGTCTTGTTGAAATTTTTTGCTAAGTTAAGTGCTATTGCTGACTTTCCCGTTCCACAAACTCCTTTAATAAAAATTATTTTATTCCCTTCATTTATTGCCTCTAAGGTTTCTTGAACTACATCTTCTTGAGTTTTGCCGTTGGAGAATTTTAGTGGCTCTAATTTTTCTCCGGTGTAATTGAATAATCCTGCACCCTCTCCTGAGTCTTCCTCATTTTTTTTGTATAATGACCATGTCATTAGAAAGATAAAATTGAGAGGGTTATAAAGATTGTTATGGTTGTTTGTGGTGGAGGTTATCTTTGGGCTCAATGCCTGACTTCGTTTAGGCATTTCGTGCAAGTGGGAAATTTAGTAAGTGTTTGTGGTGTTTTGATGAGGAGTTTTGCCGGGATGATATTTGTTTAAAGTACGTGAGGACAATGTTAATTGTAGCAAGTTTATGGAAAGATTTCCTTATTTATTGAACCAGCCCTTCTTTTTCTCTCTGAATTGGCCTTTTTCTAAAGAGGAGATTCTTTTTTCTGATTCTTTTAATGATTCTTTTAATGTTTTTACTTTTTCTTTATACCTTTCTATTTCGTTTTTGAATGAGGTTTTGATTCTCTCTTCTATTTTTGCTAAATCTCTGACGATGACTACTTCGTTTCTTATAGTTCTCACCTGAGATAATGCTAGTTTTAGTTGAGTAAAGTTTTGTTTGAAATTGTCTACTTCATTTCTGAATTCGTTTCTGAGTTTATTATCTTCTTTTCTGGCGTAAGTTGTTTGTTTGTCTTTCTTTTTTAGATAAGTTTTCATTAGGCTAATCTGAGAATCCATTTCTTTTACATCTTTTCTGATTAGTGCGAAAGAAGTTTTAATTTTATTGTTGATTTCTTTAACCCGTTTAGAGAGAGTTTTTTCTAGGGAGGGAGACATATAATTAGAGGGTTTTGGAGGATTTAAGATTTTCTATACTAGAGATTTTTCCATATAAACACCTTCTCCATCCAACTCATAGCCGAGTTTCTTGTAATATTCTCTAACACCTACGCCTGAGATTACTCTGATTTCCTTGTGGCCTTTCTTCTTTGCGATTTCTTCAGCTTTCTTCATCAATTCTTTTCCAAGTCCTTTGTGTTGAGTTTCTTTTTCTGCTTTTTCTCCGAGGTTTAGTGCCCGACCATAAACATGTAGTTCTCTAACCATCGCAGGGGTTTTCTTTTCTTTTTCTAATCTTAATCTTAGAAGTCCAAATAATATATTGTCTTTGTTGACTGCTTCTATAAAAAATTCTGTTCCATTTGATGCTTTGTATTTTGTTGTTTTTATTTTTACATTCGTATCAACTTTCTTTCTTGTTTTGAGGCTCTCTCTTAAGGCGAAACCTATTTCTCTAAATCTTATTTCATTTATTTTTATTTTGTTTTTCCTGATTTCGTCTTCTACTTCTTTTCTCATGTTTAGATTTTTTAGGCCTGCAATTAAGTATTCTTGAGGAATTTCTCTTAACATTCTCATTATTCTGCAATATCTTGGGGTTAATTTCATCATTTTTAATATGACTTCTTTCGTTTGTTCGCTGTTATATGGGACAAATTCTCTTCCGTAATATTTGTTGGCGAGTATTGCTCCTTTTAATACTTGGCAAGGATATATTTTTATTTGGTCTGGTTTGAAATCTTTGGAAGAGAAGATTTTTTTGAAGAGTTTTATATCGTGTCTTATATTGCTTGAAGGTAGCCCCGGCATTAAATGATATCCTATTTTGAATCCTGCTTTTTTTAGTCTTTTTGTAGAATCAATTACGTCTTGGACTGTGTGTCCTCTGTTTATCTTTCTATAAATTTCATCGTCTATTATTTGAACCCCGAGTTCTATTCTTGTAGTTCCCCAAGAAAGCATCTCATCTATTTGTTCTTTTGAACAGTTATCCGGTCTTGTTTCAATACAAAGGGCTATCATCCTGTTTTTTGTTTTCTCGTTTAATTTTTTAGCAGCTTTGATTGTTTTAGATTTTTTTTGGTTAAGCGCATTGTAGCATCCAAGAATAAATTCCTCCTTGAACTCTTTTGGATACTGTAGGAAAGTTCCCCCAATCACAATTAATTCAACTTTGTCTGTTGGGTGGCCCATTTCATTTAAAGTTTTTAGTCTGGACTTTACTTGATTATAGGCGTCATACTTGTTTCTAATTGCTCTTCTAATTGCTGGACTTCCGGGAGTATAAGATTGGGAAGCATTTTGAAGGGTTGGACAATAAGTGCAAACCCCGTGGTCGCAACTTCTTGGAGGCAGAGCCACAGTCAAGGGAGCTACACCTGAAAGCGTTCTTATTGGTTTTCTTTTCATAATATTAAGAGAAAAAATGGGTTTTTAAATTCGCAGGAATCAATCCTTAAGGAGACTTCATATCTACCCTTAAGGTTGCAGAATTGTCTCCGAAATTACTGAAATACTTATAGAATTTATAAGCGATTGTACTTGCTCCGTCAGGATTTGGAGGACTTCTTCCATCACTAAAACTCCATGTAAAGTCTAGACTACTGAAAGGATAATTTGTTATTGCGGGATTATTATTTGAATCATAATTTATTGCTCGAGTGTTTGATGCATCAAAGAAGGTATAATCTGCATTGATATTTGAATAATCTTTTGGACTTTGTATACATGCAGCCACATAATCTACATCATCTACACTTGGGTCATATACTATTACATTTGAAGTTGATTTTACCTTGTCTCCATCACTACTTTCTGCTGAAAGAACGATTGAAGTAGTTCCGCTTGTATCAAAAGTATGTGAGTAACTAAAGTTTCCTCCTTGGACATCGTCTCTTGTGAATACTACATTTCCATCAATTCTTAAAGTTATATCTACAGTTGAATCTGAATCTAAGACTTGGAATAGAATATCTTGTTGAGTTCCTTCTACTAAATCTGTTCCACAAAGAGGGTCTAGAATATCTCCTGTTGTTTTATCTCCTCCTGTTCCAGAAGATATGAGAAGACTTTGAGAATTGCCTCCCTCTATTCTGAAAAATGCATCATAGACATCTTCTTCCTCCGCTCCTACTTGGTCATCTGGGATGGTCCAATTTCCTATGAAATCTCCATTTTCAGGGTATCCATTGATTACTGCTACATTATCATTAGGATCTCCAAAAGGGTCTCTTTCCTTTATATTAAAATCTGGATCTGTATTCAATAGTTCTTGTCCGATGTAGTTCATAATAACTGTATCTCCTAAGTTTGCAGTGCTTATTGGGTTTCCGCTTAAATCGAACCAGACTCTATCTCCAGCTCCATAGTTTATTTGACAAGAATTACTACATGAATCTCCGTCATCTGAGTTTCCATCGTCACATTGTTCCCAAGTTTCTTGACCTATGATTTTCCCATCTCCACAGAATGTTATTTCTAATTGCTTGCTTATGTTGTTGCTTATTTGGAATGTGAAGTTATCGTAATCTGAAGTTACTGGGGGTGTAATTTGTGCCTTTTGAATTGTCCACGCATAAGACCAATTTCCTACTAAATCTTGAGACCCTGTAGCTATTAAAATTTGATCATCTGGATTTAATCCGCTATCCTCTTCTTCTATATCAAAATCTGTACCTGCACTTCCATCATAATTCGTCAAGGTTGGGTAGATTGTGTCACCTACTCTTGCCGTTGTTATTTCGTCTCCACTTGAATCTAACCATAATGGCTTTGCTTTGTTTCCACTTCCTCCTCCGCCACCTGCTCCATTAAAAGTGCAACATAATGAATTGGTGTATCCTCCTGTTCCGGCTATTGTTTCTAGGTGGGCGTTAGTGAGAGAAGATAATCTTAGAATTTCTGTTCCAGTTGAACAACCATTTGTTTGGACATTACATGAGAACCCTTCGTAACAAACATCTATTGGGTAATTTGTTCCAGTTGGTCCTTCTGCGTGGGCGTTTGTTTGGGATGCTAGTTTTAAGACAGTGTTTGAACCATCACAAGATGCCCGAGGAGGGGCAACTGCCTCTGAAGTAAATAAATCTAAAAAACAAATAGGGATATGGTAATTCGTTGAACTTTCTGTTTCTGCGTGGGCGTTTGTTGGTGCAGCTAATCTTAGAATGATATCATTTAAATCTCCACTCGGACAAGCATCTGATGCACTCCCAACCTCTGTAAAGAAAGGTAATGCAAATAACAAGGCGAAAAGAAACACCAACTTTTTTTCTATCATACTAGAATATAGAATTCTTATTTAAATAGTTTTAGTTTGACGGCGGTGCGGATAGATTTTTAAGATAAGTTTTGTTTTGTTTTTTATGGAACAGGAAAAAGTTTGGGATGCGATTGCTAAAGATTGGAAAAAGTTTAGGAAAACTCCCCTAACTAATGTTGAGGATTTTTTGAAAGTGAGAACTGGGAAGATTTTAGATTTAGGTTGTGGAAGTGGGCGTAATTTTATGAAGCTCCAAGGGGTTGAATTTTACGGAGTTGATTTTTCTGGGAAAATGTTGGAGTTGGCTCGAGGAAGTGTGGAAGATTTGGGGATTGAAATTGATTTAAGAAAGGCTGAAGTGTTTGAGACAGATTTTGATGATGATTTCTTTGATTATGTTTTGTGTAATGCTGTTTTGCATTGTGTGGACTCTGCTGAGAAAAGGAAGAAGACTTTGGAAGAGATTCATCGTGTTTTAAAGCCTGGAGGAGAAGCTTTTGTTTCGGTTTGGGGAAAGAATTCTCCTCGTTTGAAAGATAGAGAGAAAGAATGTTTTGTTCCTTGGGCGGTTGAACATGAGAGATACACTTATGTTTTTGATTTAAAGGAGCTTGAAGATTTGGCTAGGGAGGTT
>CAYMMZ010000016.1:4845-18489 GCA_964391715.1 Candidatus Woesearchaeota archaeon
AATTTATTCGAGATTTTTTAAAGAGTTAAAATATACACCTATGTTTTTGATTTGGTGGAGTTGGAAGATTTGGCTAGGGAGGTTGGGTTTGAAGTTGTCCAATCTTTTGAAGATGTTAATGTTAATGTTGTTTTGAGAAAAGTTTAAGTAGGCATCCTTATTAGATTTTTTATGGACGCGGAGAAAGTGCATGTTACTGAGGATTTTGATAGATTAGTTATCCAATATAATGATTTTCGTGAGTCAATTGCTAAATATAATCGCGACTATGGAGAGGCTCTAAAAGACCCTAAATTCCAGAAAAAATATATAAGGAGTGGTTTTTGGAGAAGTTTTAAATCTGGCCTTACTTCTATTTTTGGAGTTGTTTCCCCATTGCCTACTCCAGAGTCTCCAAGACAATTTTTTGGAGAAATGCCTAGTGACCCCTTAGATTCTAATGAAGACTTAACTCTAAAACAAAGAGATGCCATTAAAATAGCTTCTGATTGGTTAAGGCATAGTAGGAACTTAGATATAATCGTAGCTGGTGAAGAAGGTGTCTCTATTGAAAATGTGAGGAAGGAAAAGCTCCTTACTCAGCAAAGATATGAAGATTTTAGAGATGTTTATCTTGAGAATTCTCGGAAGTAGTTAAAGGAAAACCTTAAAATATCGAAGTTCTTATGAAAACTATGGTTTTACTAGAGGTGGTAGTTTACTATTTGTTTGTAATTGATAGTGTATTTGCTCTTTTATTTAGTTGGTTTTATCCTGATTTTGGTAAGAAGAATAAGGATATGAAGAAGATTTTTAAGTATTTTCCATTGACTCGTGGATGGAGTGCACTTTATCTGTTCTTAGTTTTGTGGGTTGGTTTTAGTTTGTATCGGTTGGGGATGTTTTAGGTTATTTCTTTTTTATTCCGCGAACCCTATCTTTGAACAAAACAGAGTTAATAGATTCTCGGCTATAACAGCCGTAAAAACTAGATTCATAGCCAAGGCTCTCTAACCTCAATGGTCTTACAAAAGCTTCATTTTGAATCTGCTCTAGCCACATTAACATATTCTTAATCCCTCCTTCATTTAAAAAAGTGCCATAATCTTCTGCTAAATCTTCGAAAGCAAAAACAGTTCTTGGGTCTTCTCCAAATCTATTTGTTGGAATTGCTCCCCCATTTAAATCAACGGCATCTTCTAAAGCATATTGAACTTGACTATCTGGAACAACCCCTAAATATTCTCTATTCCTATCCAAGGTTAGATAAAACGTCGCTTCTTCAAGCTCATGCATCATAGGATTATTTTTTGTTAGAAGAATTCTCCCATCGGGGAGATATAAAACCCCCTCTCTTGTCCAATTTCCCTCCTTTGATACTTCTGCCCCATAACCTTCCTGAATCCTTAACATTGCATTATCTCTTAAGGAAATAACTTCATAGCCCTCCCTTCCTAATTTAAACTTGCCTTCATCAAAAGGTGCATCTATATAGGCTGAATCTGTTTCCCCAAGGATTATATCATTTACTAAATTCCTCATAGAAGCTTCTAGAGTTATAACTTTATAAACTTATCTTTCTGTTACTTTTAAAAAGTAATTACAAATTCAAAATAATCACTTCTTCCTTTGAACATTGTTAGTTTTAAATAGTTGTTATCCTATTATAATAGAATGAAGAGGACAATTAATTTTAATAAAGAACCTGTAGGTCCTTATACTGAAAAACAGATAATTAAGGAGTGGAATAATCCTAAGATTGTCACAACAAGTGTCGGCCCAGAAATTGTTAAAGATGGAAAAAAGAAGGTTTTAATGTTGCCTTTTAAGAAAGGAAAGTTTGGAAAAGAAGATAAGGCATGCTGGATTATGAATCTCAAGAAAAGTCATGAAGTTTTGTATTGCCAATATAAGGTAAAGTTTGAAAAAGGTTTTGACTGGAGAATTGGAGGAAAATTAGGGCCAGGGTTTGGTGGAGGAGACAAACCTGCAGGGGGAAGACATTCTAAGGAAGGATTTTCATCGAGAGTTATGTGGAGAGAGAAAGGAATGATGCACCAATACGCATATTATCCTGGGAATAAAAGTAATTGGGGTAGAGGTTTTTGGTGGAATAATTTGTGCTCTAAAAAAATGGAAAGATTAAAATTCAAACAAGGTAAATGGCATACTATAAAAATGAAAATTAAGATGAACAAAAACTGGAGAGATCCAGGTCATATGATTTGTTGGCTTGATGGAAAACTTGCACTCCACCAGGATGTTAAATGGAGACTAAAAGATTCCAAATATGGAATTGAGTTATTTATTTTCACAGTATTTTTTGGAGGAAATGACAAAAGCTTTGCTCCCAAAAAAGATTGTAAGATTTACTTTGATGATTTTATAATCTCGGATAAGGATATTGTCTCCTAAATTCTATTCCTAATCACTTCTTCCTTTGAACACCCATGAAATCCATTAAGCTGCCTTTATTAAAGGAATTTTGTTCTCCGGTTATTGCGTTGATTTTGAGTTGAACTATTCCAAGAGAGTTATCCATGCATGTGAGGTTCCATTGGTTTTTGCTGAGGACTGCGATTATTTTTGTTGGAATGATTTGGGAATTATTTTCTCTGATTTTTTCTTTTGCTACTTTTTCTACGTCATCTATATCTATTTTAACATCAGGGGATTGCTCAATCATCTCTTCGATTTTATCCTCGTGGATTTTTGGCTCTTTGAATGGAAACTCGAAGGCGGCTACTTTCTTTTTTTCAGGAAGGAAAAAATCTAATTGTATAGTTTCTGTTTTGTTTTCTAAATCTAGGACGAAAAATCCTGCTGAGAAAAATGAGTTTGGATTCTCTTCTTTGAATTTTTTGTATTGGGGTGTTTCTGTTAGTTCTTCTAAGAGTTCTTTTAATTTCATAGAAATACTGGTTTTCTTTTGTTTAAAACTTTAACTGACACGGGAAAGAATAATTATTTCTAGGAGGCCGATTATTGGGAGGATGAATGCAGCTAAAGTATATCTCGTTTTTATTTCTTCAAAAACTTGTGAAGGTTCGTCGTCGAATGGGGAATTTCCTTTGCTTAATTCTAATGTGGCTTCTGAGATTTTAGAATTATCTATTGATATTAATTGGGTTATGAATGCTACACCCATTAATATTACGGCTATTGCTTGAACGATTAGAACTATTTTTACCCACCTCATTTAATTATTTTGAAAAGGAGATTTATAATATTTTTGGATTATATGTTCTTTAGAAGATATATCTTTTTAAAGTGTTCAAACTTTTTTTATTTATGAGTGGGTGTAGAGATTGTGATTATCTTGAAAGGGCTAAGGAAGGTGATAAACATATTCCAATTCATGAAGGGTATAAATTTTCTTTTCCTAAAAATTTAGACGACTCTAATGATGTTTGCAATTATTCTGAGAAGCGTATTCCTGTGATGTTTAGTGATGGGGGGGTTTCTCGTCTTTGGGGGATGGGTCTGAGAGGTTATGACGGTCAAATAGGATGTGAGAATTATAAACAATCCCAAAATACGAATAGTTCTTCTGAAAGAGATCAGTCTTCTGAGGGCGATGGTATTGAAGTTACTGTTTCTTAGGCAAGATTTTTTAAGATTTTTTAAGATTTTCTTCTTTTAACTTGTCTAGAAATTTTTCTAAGGTCATAGTCTTTATTTCTCCAGAGTCTCTGGATTTTATTGCGAGAGTTTTGTCGTCTTTTTCTTTTTGTCCTACAGTTACTAGATAATTGAACTTTTGGATTTGCGCCTCTCTTGCTTTTTTCCCCATTGATTCATTTCTGTCATTAATCTCTACTTCAAAACCTTCGTTGAACAATTTTTGTTTTATTTCTTGTGCATAATCCTTTACTTCGTCATTTAGAGTTAGGACTTTTATTTGATTTGGAGAAATCCATAATGGAAAATTTCCTTTTGTGTGTTCAGTTAGAATTGCTATGAATCTCTCTAGAGAGCCGAATACTACTCTATGGAGCATTATTGGAGTTTCTTCTTTTCCATTTTCATCTGCATAGACTAACCCGAATCTCTTTGGAAGTGCAAAATCTAATTGGAGTGTTGAGCATTGCCATTCTCTTCCCAATGAATCTTCTATTAGGATATCTAAACTTGGTCCATAGAATTTTGCTTCTCCTGGCATTTTTTTGAATTTGACTCCAGTAGTTTCTAATCCTGATGCCAGGGCGTCTTCTGCGTCTTTCCAAATCTTATCGGTTCCAAGATATTTACTTGCTTTTTCTTTGCTTCGAGTACTTATTGTAAATTTGTATTTTTTGAATTTGAATTGGTCAAGCATTTCTTTGAATAGTTTTAAGACTCCTACAATCTCTTCATGTAATTGCTTTTTTGTGCAGTAGATATGTGCATCATCTTGAGTGAATTGTATTACCCTAAATAATCCTCCGAGAGTTCCAGAGAGTTCCATTCTGTGAACAACCCCTAATTCTCCTACCCTTAATGGGAAATCTTTGTAGGATTTGGGGGATGCCTTATATACTAACATTCCTCCAGGACAGTTCATTGGTTTTACAGCGAAGTCTCTTTTTTCATAATTTGTTGTAAACATGTTTTCCTTGTATAAATTCCAATGTCCTGAAATCTCCCAAATTTTTTTATCCATTATTTGAGGTGTTGAGACTTCATTGTATCCTGCAATTCTGTGAAGTTTCCTCCAGGATTCTATTAGTTTATTTTTTATATGTAATCCTTTTGGGTGCCAGAAGACCATCCCCGGTGCCGTATTATTAAAACTCCATAAATCTAATTTTTGTCCAATAATTCTATGGTCGTTTTCTTTTAGTTTCGAAGTGTCAAGTTTTGCACGGGAAATTTCTCGAAGTAATCTTGCTCGCTCAATGTCACTTATTTCTGCCTCCTCTTCATCTCCAACAATTTGAAATTCACGGGATAGTTCTGACAATGGATGGCCCTTTACTTTTAGTTCAAAAGATTTGTAATATCCGAAAGGAGCCTGAATTACTTTGAAACCTTTTAGTTTCTTTGAGGATTCATTTAGAATCTCTACTGCTAGGGATGGCTTTCCTAAGTTGCTTGATAAATGTGCATAGGGGTAGAGGACGATGTTTTTTGTTTTTACTTGTGTTGAAATGTCTTTTATACTTTTTACTAATTGTTCTACGGATTCTTTTGAATCCCCTTTTTCAATTGCTGTCATAACGACTAAACAATCTTTTGCCTCTCCTTCTAGGTTTTGGTTAGGGGCTATTTCTTCAATACTCTTTAGTGCTTTTTTCAGTGCGTTGAATTTTATGTAGTCGCAATGAAGGTTTAATGTTTTCATGTATTGGAGAAGAAGGAAGAATTTATAAATCTAACCTACTTTCTCTCTGCATGACAGGGGTGATAGATAGGTGTCCTACAGGGATTGAAGGTTTTGATAAAATGTGTAATGGAGGATTTGTTAGGAATTCTGATAATTTAATTATTGGAGGTCCTGGTTCTGGCAAGTCTACTTTTTTGTTGCAATTTCTTTGGAATGGGATAACTAAGTTTAATGAGAATGGACTTTATTGTTCTTTTGAGCCAGATATTGTAGATACTCTTGGAGATGCTATGACTAAAGGATGGGATTTTTCTCGGATGAGTGCGGAAGGAAAGATTAAGTTTATGAGGTTTTCTCCAGGAACTAGTATTGATGAATTAAAATCGGAGTTGACAAGGATGATTTCTAAAAATGATGTTAAGAGGGTTTGTTTTGACCCTATTTCTGTTTTGGCTCTTGACCAAGGGGATATTGGAAAAATGAGACAGAAGATTTTTGATGTTTCTTCCTTGATGAAGCGGTTAAAGGTGACGACCCTTTTTGCTGATGAAAGTCTTGATGGAGAGGGAATTGAGAGACCTGCAAATGGTGATTGGACTAAGACTGATATTTTGAAATTTTTGTCTGATTCTGTAACACTTTTTTATGATTTTGGACTAGCAGATGTGGGCGACCGAGCTGTGAGAATTACTAAGATGAGGAGGACTGACCATTTGAGAAAGCCTATTGGAATGAAGATTGGAGATAAAGGTGTTGAGTTGGCTGTTGGATATACTCCTTTGAATACTGAAGTTAATCCTGAATCGGTTGTGGAAACCACTCAAGAGGTTGTAGAAGAAGTCTCACCTCCTGAAGAGAGTGTTGAAATAGTTAAATCTCCTTCTCCAAATACTCAAGGCCATGGTATGAATGTTCTATCTTCTGAAGATGGAGCCAATCCTAATGGGGATGTTATGCCAGAGAAGGGGACTGATAGAGTGATGCCAAAATCTGGAAGTATTCGTGAAGGTGTTGTTACACATTGAGAGTAACAAACCATAAGGTTTATATAGTGATTTTTTGAAGTGTTTTTATGGATGATAAACGATTTACAGAAGATGGGCTACCAGTCGTGACTGGAGAAGTTATAGACTCATTTACTCAGGAAGTTTCTAGAGATCACGAAATAGGTTTAGATTCTGAAGAATATAGGCTTGAAAAATTTAGGATGTTACTCCGTGAAGAAAATCCTGCATTATCAATGAGGTTAGAAGATATAATTAAGGACTATAGTGGGGGCGATGAGAACCGGGAATATTATCTTGCAGGTTATCTTCTTGGAACTATGTTTACTTATGAGGGTCTAAGGCAGCAAGCAAAAGCTGATAATTTAAATGATAATCTAAACTTAGATTAAAATGGTAAAGAGAATGAAAGATAGTCTTATGTTGAAAGCTCTTTGTGCTGGTATGCTTGTTAGCTCTTGCGCTAATACTCCGATGCTTTCAAGAACTGCTCCAATTCGTGAGAATTATATTGTTCAAGAAGAAAATGTTTCTAAAGGAGAGGTTGCTTTGAAGGAATGGGAGAGGGTTAAATCTAGCCTTGATGCTCAAACTTTGGAATCTTCTGTAAGTTTTTCTCAGGAAGGGTATAGTGTTTCTGATGTTGGAAGAGGTTTTGAAGAGGAAACTGTAAATTATGATGCTCAAGGTTCTAGTGGTTTGCCTGAAGGGGCGGTTCGTTATTCGGGAGGAGAGGCTGGTCTTTTGGAGGCTATGAAGGGGGTTAATCCTGTTGTTGAGGGGAGTGTTTATGAATCTTCTGTTGAAAATGGTGCTTCTGTTTATGAACCTCCTAAAGTGGATAGTGTTGAAGGAGGGGTTGCTCCAGAGGGAATTGTTGGGGAAACTTCTAAATTTAATGGAGAAGTTTACACGCCTCAAGAACATATTGAAATGCAGAGAATACTTTATGCAGAAGCAGCGAATCAAAGTCCTGGGAATCGGAGATTAGTTGCAAGATGTATTGTAAATCGGGTTGAGAGTGATGATTATCCAGATCGTATTCATGATGTAATTTATCAAAGGAATGCATTTAGTTGTGTAAATGGAAAGGGGAGTGAAATGTGGAATCAATCAGGAAATAGAGATTCTAGAAATGGTTATGAAGAAAGGGTCTTTAAGAGATGTGGAGAGGATGTGGAAGATGTTTTAGAGGGTGAAATGGAAGGGATTGTTGGAGAGAAAGACATAATTGCATATCATGATATTTCTATAGATAAACCGACAAGTTCTTATTGGGATTCTTTAGAAGAAGTTCATAGGTCTGAGCGGTTAATTTTTTACAAAGATAAAGATTAGCCATTCCAAATAAATTCATCCAACCTACTTTTAGCTTCCATTCGTTTCTTTTGGTGTTCTTTCAAAAAGGTGTTGATTTTTTCTATGAGGATTGCCTTTAATTCTCCGCTAAGGAGTTTTCCTGATTTATAATCGTCATGGATTTTCTTTAGTTTCTTATCGTCTTCTTCGAAGAACATTTTTAGGTATTGGAATGAAACATCCACATCTGGGTTTCCTCCTTTCTTTCTGTGTTCTTCTGTTGTCTTTTGTCCTCCAGAGAATGCGTGTTTGTTGATTTTTTTTTTCACAGTTGCAGAATCGTCTGTTGTGAAAATGGCTGAACTTTCTTTTGAGCTTGACATTTTTCCAGAGAGTCCTTGGAGTGGTGGGAGAAACATTCCATGCATAATAGAAGGTTTGTAAAATCCTAGTTTTGGATAAATATCTCGAGCAACTCTAAAGTGAGGGTCTTGGTCAATTCCTAAAGGGATTAAACAGGGAAGATTCTTTTTTTGCAATACGCTTGGGATAATTGCTGGAACTGCTTGCATGGAGGTATAAAAAATTGAGCCAATGTTTTGGGAATCTGTAAATCCAAAAGCTGATTTTATCGTTGAAAAATTAATCTTCTTTGCAAACTGAATTGCTTGTGGGTAGAGCAAGTTTGCGTGTTTTGTGTCGATTAGGAAATGGGTTTTCTTTGAATTAAAACCTAGGGCTATTACATCAAGCATGTTTTCGTAAGTCCATTTTTGGATTTCTTCATAAGATTTTTTATTAAATAAAAATTTCTCGTCATCTGTAAATTGAAACCACAATTCTACTCCAAATTTATCTTGGAGCCATTTTGCGAAAATCCAAGTTCCGAGGTGTCCTAAATGTATTGGTCCTGAAGGTCCGCACCCAGTATATAAGAAGAATTTATTTCCTTTTTCATATTCGTCCAACAACCAGTTTAAATCTCTGTGGGCGAAGAACGTTCCTCTTCTAAGTTGGAGGGGGAGTTCCTTTGTATGCTTCTTTATCCTCAATAGAAGTTTATCATCTATTTTAGAAACTCCAAAATCTTTCACCAATTTTCCGTAGTTAACCTCTCCACTGACATTCCAAGGGTTAAATTCACCTTTTTTCATAGATGAGAGAGGAGTTAGAGATTTATAAATTTGTTCATAAAATTTAAATACTAAATATGTCTATGAGAATCATGAAAAAAGAAATGATTTTGGTGTTTGCCTTGCTACTTTTTATACCGTTCATTTCTGCAGCGATTACAACATCTGAGCCTTTAGAAGTTTATAATTTGGCGGATAGAATAGATGTTAAGATAGATGGTCTTGTAGGAACTAGTTCAGGAAATTTTAATATTAATTTAGTTTGTGGGAATTCTACGACGAATTTAGTGAAGATCCCAGGGTCTTCTTTTTCATCTGAGAATTCCCAAAAATATGAGATTCCTAACGGGGGTAAAATCTTAGATTCCGATGATTTGGAAATTCTTGATTTGTCCACAATTCTTGGTTCTTGTCAAGTTGTTGCTTCTTTGGGAGGGGATTTTGCTTCTACAAGTATTTTTGAAATAACAGATAATGTCATTGTTACTGGCTCACTTAATAAGACTGGCTATGACCCTGGAGAAGAAATTATTATTAGTATATCTGCTATTAAAGCCAATGGTCAGAAATTGAATGGTTTTGTTGATGGGGCAAATGCTACTTCATTTAGCAGGGCTATAGAGAATGGGGTTTCAACGGAGAGTTTTTTTGTTCCTGAAACTGCAGAAGCTGGGATTTATTATATTGCCTTAAATGCTTATGATGTTGGATTGTCTGGAGTTTTGAATAAGGGAGAAACTGTTGTCTCTTTTGGGGTTAACCAAATCCCTCAATCTCTTGTTTTGAGTTTGTCTGACTCTGAAGCTGTGCCCGGGGAAAATTTCTCTATTGGAGTTGAAGTCTTTGACCAATCAAGTGAAAAAATGGAAGGGGTGGTTTCTGTTAGGGTTGTATCTCCATTTGGCGAAGAAGATATTTTAAGCGTTACTTCTGGAGAATTTACCTCTGTTGATTTCGCTCCTAACTCTACTGTAGGACTTTGGGAAATTGTTGCCACATTTGATGAGATTACAGAAACTAGAGATTTTGAAATGACTGAGGTTCAGAGAGTGGATTTGAGGTTTGAAGGCCCTATTTTAGTTGTAGAAAATATTGGTAATGTGATTTATAATAATACTGTGAGGGTTTTAATTGGGGGAGAATCAAAAGATTTAGACTTAGTAATACAAGTTGGGGAGACCCGGAAGTTTACCCTTGAGGCACCTGAAGGAGAATATGAAGTTGTTGCAGAAGAGGGAGAAAATTCAATTACCCAAGATTTTTCTTTAACTGGAAAGATCATCTCTGTTGATGATTTAAAAAGTACAAGTGTTTTTAGTGGCTCATTGGCTATTTGGATTTTATTACTTGTTTTGATTGGAGGTTTTGGGATTATATTGTTCTTTAAATTTAGAAAGACTAAGACTTTAAAATCTGAGGGGAGGAAAGGTCTTTCTGGAAAAATTGATTCTGTTAAGTCTTCTGTTGCTTCTAAAATTACTTCAAGAGTTCCAAAGAAGATTAAGTCGGATGTGGAGGGGAGTTTAAATTTCACAAATAAATCTCCTTCGTCTCAGAGCCTTGACAATTCCCATCATAAACCTGAAGATGAAACTATGATGGACCTAACAAAGAAAGGTGTAGGGGTTGCGGAATCTTCTCTGGTTTTGAAAGGTGAAAAATATCCTTCTGTAGTTATTTCCCTTAGTATAAAAAATCATGACACTATAAGTGGTGTTGCTCATGATGAATTAATGAAACTTTTAGAGAATTCAGGAGGGGGCAAGGGTCTTTTAGATATAAGGGGAGAGCATATGTTTATTATTTTCTCTCCTTTGATAACTAAGACTTACAATAATGAACTTCTTGCTTCTAAGGCTGGTTTTAAAATTTTGCAAGGTTTACAAGCGCATAACAAGAAGTTTAAAGATAAGATTGAATTTAACTTAGGCATTAATTCAGGGGAACTTATTGCATCTAAGGATAAGGGCAAATTGAAATATACAGGAGTTGGGAATACAATTTCTTTAGCTAAGAGGATTTCAGATTCTGGAAATAATCAGTTGTTGGTCTCAGATAGTGTTCGAAAGAAAATGCTTCGTGATTTGAAAGTCTCTAAGATTAGTTCAATTGGGGATAATCCCGTCTACGCCGTAACTGAGATGAAGAACCGAGAAGCTAATCAAGCCAAGTTGAAAGATTTATTGAAGAGGATGGATAAATAGCTATAATTTAAATTCATTGAATTTTTCTCTTTCTTCTTCTTTGCCTGTGGAGAATGCCTTTTGTAGTTCTTTTGCTTTTTCTATTTTTTTTATATTAGAGAGATAAACTGAAGGTTTACCTTTTTCACTTTTAACAGAATTTTCAAACTTTTCAATCATCATAGACTCTAACATATTTCTTGCAACTATGAACCATGTATCATTTATCCAGAAGTGCCTTCCTTTCATTGTGATAGGTAGAGTTTCTTCTGTAATTAGTTTTTTTTCTATTAAAACTGATAATCTTTTTGATGGTTCTTTTTCACAAAGGAAACATCCTCCTCCAGGACTTGGGTAGTCTATTTTGAATTCTTTTGCTAAAGCCATTTGTTCTTTTCTTCCCCTTCCTTGAATACTATATAGTTTTTCTCTGTTGACTAGACTTTCTTTTTCCGCTTTTGTTGGGGGAAATAATTTTGCTGAGAGAGGTCTTAAGAGTTCGAAGCCTAATGCCTCATCGATTATCTTTTTTGCAGGAGCTACTTGGGACATTGGTCTTTGTCCTAGAACTTCTCCACTTGCGATTACATCTATGTTGTTTTTTTCTGCATATTCTTTTGCTTTTTTGAAAATGTAGATTTTGCAATCCTTACATGGGTTTATTCCAGCACCTGTTCCGTATTTTGGATCGTTGATTATTTGAAGGTATTCTGAAAGATAAGGTTCTTTTGTTACGTCAAAGATTTCCATTTTGACTCTTTCTTTTTGTGTGAAATTAAAATTGCAATTTAAGTTGCAACACCCACATCCGAATGGGAGATTGAAATAAAGGGCTGTTACTTCAAAGTCTTGGTCAAGGAGAATTCGTACAACTAAGCGAGAGTCTAAACCGCCTGAGTAAAGGACTAGAGCTTTTTTTGTCATAAGAAAAGAGAGGATTTTGAGTTTAAGAGGGTTTCGACTATGTTTCTAGGGTGTTTTAGGATATCTTGTTGCTCTTTTGGCTGCTGCTAAGGATGCTGTTAGACCAGGAGAACAAATTCCTACTGAGTTAATCATTCTAGGGTGTTTTTTATCTGGAGCTATGTGCAAATCAGAGCTATTTGCAAGGACTGATTGGATTCCGGTTTGGTGTAATGATAAATCTTCTGGGTTTATTCCTGGAAAGAAATCTTTTATTTTTTCATAGAAACTTCCCGGAGATTCAAGGTCTCCACCAAAATCTTCTTTTCCTACTTCTTCTCCCCGTTTTCTGTTTAATGGACCTACCATTACCTCTCTCCCTGTTTTGAAACCTTGGCTATCTTTTTCAAATTTTCCTTCTGTATCTACTGAAAATGTTGGAGTTAAATGGACTCCTACAGTTAGGTGGTCTGTTCCATCTGGCTTTTTATAAAATATTGGGGTTGGATAAACATTTCGAGATATGTTTAAATCATCTCTTGATTGATAGAATTTTGCGAACTCTCCCCTTACGGGGAAGGTGGTTAGTTCAAAATCTGGGTTTGCCATCCTTGCAACTTCATCACCGTATAACCCTGCAGCATTGAAGATGTATCTTGTTGTGAACTCTTCTTCATTTCCATCTGTTGAGACTTTTAAGATAAATTCATCTTTTCTTGGAGTTATTTTTTTGACTTCTGTTCCTAAAAGTGTATGACCTTCTAATCCTGATAGTTGGTATAATCTTTTTGTTAAGGCTGTTGGTTCAACTATCCCTGCGGTTGGGATCCAAAGTGCTGAATACGCCTCAACATTTTCTTCTAATTCTCCAACTCTTTCAGAATCTATTTTTTCTACTCCTGGGACCCTGTTTTTTCTTGAATTGATTAATAACTTATCTATATATCCATCTTCTTGTTCATTTGTTGCTACAATTAATTTTCCTGTCTTTCTTGAGGGGACATTATTTTCTTCGCAAAAATCGTAGAGTAATTTGTTCCCTTCAACACATAACTTGGCTTTTAGTGGGCTTTTTTCCCTATGATAATATACTCCTGAATGGATAACCCCTGAGTTTCTTGATGTTTGGTTTTCTCCTGGAAAGTTTGGATTTTTATCGATAAGAACTACTGGCTCATCAGTCATTCTGGATAGCTCATAACCAATTGCTGTTCCAATTACTCCTGACCCAATTACTGTTGCATAAACATCTGTCATGTTTTTTGAGGGGAGAAGGGGTTTAAGAGGGTTTCTATATTAATACCCTCCAAAAACATCTAATTCTCTTGAGTAGCCTTTGTGTTCAAAGTCAAAGTTAAAAATGAATAGGAATTCGGAGAGTAGTCTTACACCTGCTCCTGCCTCTTTTGTTATTTTGTGGAGGAATCGTGTAAAGCAATATGGACAGAGATAGGTTTGATTTTTTCCACAAGATACGCATGCCGTTGATTTTCCGTTGAATTCTTTATGTCCTTCAAGAAACTGGTTTAATTTTTCGTTTACTCTTTCATGACTATCTGAGAATTTTTGCATCCATTGTTTGTAACCTACAGCTATACATTCAGGGCATAGAGGATGTTTAATATGATTTCCACAAGAAAGGCAACCGGGATGAATTTCTTTTTCAAGATTTGGAGCTGGTTTAGCAGCATCCATCAAATAAAAATCCATATTTTGAAGAAGGATGCTACAATTACTGCTTAATGCAGATGAAGCAAATAGAGTTAGCATACGCTTTGAGAGTGAAGTTCTTGGAATTACATGTTTTCACCTGCGTTTGCATGTTTTATAGAGGGCAA
>CAYMMZ010000017.1:0-16965 GCA_964391715.1 Candidatus Woesearchaeota archaeon
CCTGCGTCGCGAGCCTGGGAGACCGAGCGATTTGCTCTTGAACAAATTAAATATCCTCAAGAGTGAATCGTGAGAAAGTCGACCAATAAATCGGTGAATCAAAGATTCGCATATCTTCGGCAATTGCCGAAAAAACAAAAAATGAACCTCCTAAAAAAATGCCCAAAATGCAAAGACTACACCCTAAGAGATTCTTGCAAAAAATGCAACTCTAAAACCTCTGATGCAAACCACAAATTCTCCAAAATTCCTAATGCTCCTTCAAGAAGAATCCCTTTCAAAAAATAAATTCTAAAAAAGTTTCTCCTGACTAATTACTCTCTTGACAATCTCCATATCCTCTTCCCAAAGCGGAGTCAACTTAGTACGATTATAAATTATAGCAGCAGGATGAAACAAAGGAATCAACTTAAAAGAAACTCCTTTAATCTCAATCTCTCGAGCCTTCCCATGAATAGAAGTAATCCCTGGCTGTTCATTCATTAGCCCCACATCTCCTCCTGCTAAAAAAAACTTAGTAGAATAATTTCCAAGAGAACAAACGACTTTTGGTTTCATTTCCTTTATCTGTTTCAATAACCAAGGGGTATGGGCCTTAATTTCTTCAGGAGTAGGGTCTCTATTCTCTGGAGGCCTACATTTCAAAATATTCGCAACATAGATATCTTCAAGACTCAAGCCAACCTTCTCCAAAAGCTTGTCTAAATTCTTCCCTGCAGCTCCAACAAAGGGCAATCCTTCCAAATCTTCATTCTTACCAGGAGCCTCTCCAACAAAAAGTATGTCCGCCGAAGCATTCCCTTTCCCAACTACAATATTTGTACAATCTCTAAAAAGTTCAGTCTCCTTCACCAACAAAGCCTCAGGAAAATCAAATTCATGATTATCTTTATTCGACTCCATTCAAATAACTCTCAAAAGAATTACTTAAATATTTTGTCACAAACCCTCCAACAATTTTAGTTTTTGGCAGGTTCAGACAAGGCAGAAGGTTGCGCTGCACACTTATCATACGCAAGTGCTCGTCCAACGAAGCATCAACCGTCAAAAACAAAAATTAAACCTCGATATCCCTCAAACCACCAGTCTCAATCATAAAAACAGTTTCGTCATCTGGCAAATCTGGGCTATCAATTAATTTGCAAACACGTGAATCTTTCTTCCCTCGTCGAAGATACATCCTGTATGTACATGCGTGCCCAACAATGTTTCCTCCAATCGCTTTTGTTGGATCTCCAAATAATTGTGCAGGGTCTGACATTACTTGGTTAGTAACATAAACCGCCAGATTATTCATCTCTGCAATCTTCATAAGATTATGCAAATATCTATTCAACCTTTGTTGTCGGTCGGCCAACTGCCCCCTACCAGCAAACTCTGCCCTAAAATGAGCAGTTAAGGAATCGATTATCATAAGCTTAATTGGTTCACCATCTTTAATTAATTCTGCAACCTTATCCAGCAAAAGCATCTGATGGTCAGAATTAAAGGCTCTTGCAACCAAGATATTCTTTAAAACTTTTTCAGGGTTAGCACCTATCCCTTCTGCAAATTGTCGAACTCTCTCTGGCCTAAAAGTACCTTCAGTATCAATATAAACAGCCTTACCATTAGCTCCTCCTTGCTCTTCAGGTAACTGGACCCCTACAGCTAAAGACAAAGCCAACTGAGTCTTTCCAGAACCAAAAGCCCCAAAAGCCTCAGTAATAGACTTAGTCTGTATCCCTTTTCCTCCCAGAAGATTATCTAAATTTTTAGAACCCGTAGTAATATGGCCCAAATCTTTCCTCTTTTCTTCATGAACAAGTCCGTCACTAAAGCCCAAATCCATCATTTGGCGGGCTGCTTGAATAGCCTTCCTTGCAGCAGCTTCTCCCATACCTGCAGTCTCTGCTAACTGAGGAGGTGTTAACACAGCCAACCCCATCAAATCATAAATTCCTGCAGCTTCTAATTTTGCAACAGCACCTGGACCAACGCCAGGGATATCGATTAACCCGGGCTCATTCTCTTTTAAAGTTTTTTTAGAAACCTTCTTCGTCTTCTTCGATTCTTCAACCACTTCTTCAACACTCTCGCTGATTTCTTCGGGAGTTTTAGATTTAACAACCATGTTTCAAAAAAACACTCTGTCTTTATAAGGATTTATATGGTTCAAAATAAATGATTCAAAATCGACGATAAAATTCTATAAATAAGTCCCCTCACTCAAAATCCTTCTTCCTTGTCAACTCTTTTGGAACTCGATACTCTTCGAACCGAACATTTCCTCTCTGAATAACGTCTCGAAGATTTTTCTCCCCTTTAGAAAGTTTTGAATTTCCACTCTTCACTTCAACAAAAACGACTTCCTCTATCTCCCCTTTAGAAGACCCTCTAAAAGCTATGAAATCTATTGGCTTTCCTAAAAATTTGCAATCAGTGGGATTAAATTTAAAGTCTGGAAGGTAAGGTGCCAACTGTTCAGAAAATTGTCCAGATAAAACTGCACGAGACCTCATTACCGCATCCTTGCGATGATTAGGAAGTTCAGATTCCCAGTATTTATCTCTCCTAAAGCTACCTCCACGATCCCCAAGACGATAAGCAATAACAAGACCTATCAAAAAAACAATTCCAGCTAAAACTATCTCAAAGGCCATTTATTTTTTCCCTTTTTTCATTGAAGAATTTCTCTTCGACTTTTTGTCTTTACCAAATTTTAACTTCACCAAAATTAAAAATAATATTAGAATGAAAAGAATGAAAAATTGTGTTTTTGCTCCAAAATTTTTAATTGAAAGTTTTTCTAGAGAAAAATCCAATATAGACCCTTCGGAAGAAGAAATAGATATACACTCTTCCTCCAAGGACTTTAAAAGGGAAACTGCACCATCAGAATCTCCAGAATCTAAAAGTGTCTGTGCATCTTCTATGGAAACCTCTAACTCTAAACAAATAGGGTTCTCTTCAATAAGTCTTCCTACAGATTTCATCTTCTCAAAAATCTGATTATCTAAACCTCCAATGAGAACATTAACTGAAATCATGGTGACATTTACCAAATTACCTTCTATTGAATCAAGAGTAACCTTTAAATCATAATATTCGTCCCCATTTAACTCAAAAAATTTGCTCTCCCCAATCAAAAAAGTTTCATTAACTGGAGAGGAAGCTATACTAATAATTGCAGAAGTTTCTGTCATATCTTCTAAACCTACATGGTGATTTTGCCCGCTAACATTTATCCTTATACGCTCTCTTAATCTTAAAGTTATTTGAACCCCTCCTTCATCATTAACTGTTTTCTCCCTTTCAACATGAGTTCTACTCCAAGGAGAATTTGAACTCTGTCCATCACTCTCTGGAGAAGGAGTAGTAGTTGGACTAGAAGTAACAGTGGTATCAATAGTCACCTCACGAGTCTCACTAGAATTCAAATTGCCGATAGAATCGTTTGCAGTAGCATTAAAATAATAAAGCCCATCTGCAAGTCCAGTAAAATTAATAAAAAGGGGAGAAGAAGTAGAATTCGAAGAATTAATTTCTATTCTTGAAGAATTAAAAAGTTTCACCTCTAAAATGCTTAAAGGATTTATATCTGAAGCAGTAATATTCACGACAATATTTGAACGAGTAATCGTAGAAGCATTAGTTTCTGTAGGTGAAACAAAACTAAGTGCAGGAGCGTCAATATCATTTTCATCAGGAAGTTCAATTACTTGCCAGTTAATCACAGAGACCCTATCTCCATTTGCTTTCTCTATCCTGACAGTGGTTGAATTAAGCAGGTATACAAAAGCTTCCTGGTCGTCATACTGCCTCCCTGCGCCGGTGTCATAATGAGAATTCAAAACAAATGACTTCGAACCATTCACCGGAGATATACTCTTATCTAAATTGGAAGTGGACGTAGCAGGGGTTCCCCCTCCCGTTTGGACATTTGCATTAGAAATTGACACTACATACCAAGATACTACTCGATTATTAGCTCCCCCATTGTCCGCATGCCTCTGAAAAGATACTCCTGAAGAATTTGAAAAATTTCCACTGATCATATTAGATCCTAGAGTAGGGTCTGAACCAGAGGCACGCCAATTAAATACTAAAAAAGATTCTGTTAAGTTCACTTCACTAATTGCATCTAATATCACGGTCTCTCCACTCCCAAAACTCTCTGACCCGCTTTGAACCTCTGCTCCAGCATATTCTATTACTTGCCAACTAACTAAAGCATCACAATCATTTTCAGAGCTACTTCTCTTTAAAAATAATCTCGTGCTTTCAGGTAATGTTGCACTAAAAAATCCGTCATGGTGAAGATTATCATCGGTAGAGTTGCATCTTCCAGAAACCATCACAAAAGTTTCTGTAAGGTTTACAGAATTTAGAGTAACATTAACTTCATAAGTTCCATTGGACACACTTTCAACGCCTCTCTGGACTGTCAGATTAGAGCTCTCAATAGTTTTATACTTCAACTCAGTAGTATTCCCTGCAGAATATCTTGTAAAAGAGATAGTTGTCCCATTCTCTAACACGGGAGTAAACCAAAGTTTACTAGGGAGAGTATCTAAAGAATTCTTATGCTGGCCCAATAAAAATGTTTTAGAGGTGTTCACTTCAGTTATTGTAAAATTAAGTTGGGCATTATTTGTAGACCCAGTCCCATTCAATGAAGCAGGATCCACAATAAAATCAAATTCTATCGGCCCACCAATAACTTTTAAATCAAAAGTATTTTGGAGCCCTTCCAACCCCTCTAAAAAAACCTTCTTTTTACTCCCATCAAAAATCCCTTCAAACTCCGCAATGATTTCACTTCCTCCTTTTTCATAAACTTCCACTCCAGATTCTCCAAAACTACGAGCATAAATTGTAATATCCTTAAACTTATCTAGAGGTTCTTCAAATTTCACCCGAATAGATTCTCCTCCTGAAATTTTATTCGACCACACATTGTCCCTTTCACTAACTTCGTCATGAAGGTTCCCAATTAAATTTCCTTGATTATCAAGATGATTTGCATCTTCAATAAAAATAAGTCTATCAAAATTTTCGGAGACTAAAGAAATTTTTTCAGGAGCAGAGATTCTCTCGAAAAAACTAGAACCAATAGGAAGATAAAAATTCATAAGAAGGAATAGGGTCAGAAAGCTAACTAGAAAAATCCAAACGTTATTCCATCCTTTTTTCCCCATGATATACCTCCAATAATACTTATTTAAAGCCACTTAAAAAACTTTATGTGTTATAACTCTCCTTCTAAACTATTTTCAAAACTTCAAGCCCCAGATTCCAAAACTTCAATCAATTTCTCAACATCTACTTTTTCAATATTATTGGCAACAATCTCAAGATTGTTGAAAAGTTGGTTTCGTTTTACATTTCCAGATAAGAAAATTTCCTTCCCAATAAAATCATCCCTAAACGCTAAAGATTTTTCTGAGTCTTTTAAATCTTCTTCAGGAAGGAGGGTATTTATTTGATCAGAGAACATAACTACCCTCATAGTCTCAGTTCCATCATCTAAAACAAAATTTAATATGGCTCTACTTTTCGGATTCACACTCCCATGTTCTGCACAACTAAAATTTTCTCCATCTTGAAGAGCCTTTTTATTACATTCTGGGCAAACAGAATAAAATCTTGGCTGAAAAATTTGAACAACAATCCCCCTTACCTTAACATTTTGTCCTTGTTGAATTTCTCCTAAAGATTTCTCAAGAACTAGAGCTTCGGTTTTAACATTTTCAAAGATATTTTCACTCTTCTTTAATTCAGAAAAACCGGATAGGTGAATCTCATTTTCCCTCATAGAACCATTCCTAATTTCTAAAGAATCTCCTTTCTTCAAATCTTCATTTTCAATTAGGGAGATGTGATTAACGTCCCATAGCACAATTTTAATATTCCCCGTTTCATCCGCAATAATAAGATTTGCAACCTTTCCTGAACGCCCATTTTTATCAAATTCTCTCACAGGAAACAAATTTATAATTTTCCCGGAAACATTAACTTTCTTCATTCCAGACATTAACTCACTAATCTTTAGATCTTGATCTTCAAAATTAATCCCTAATTCTGCAGCAATTATTTGTGCTGCCCCTTCTTTTGAAATAAGTCCTGAAAGTTTTGCCTTTTTAGCTTCAACTTTTCTTTCAACCTCTACTTTATCAAGATTCGCAGATTTGGCAATTCTTTCTAAAATTAAATCATAATTTTGCATATCTTCAAAAAATCTATAGACTATTTAAGTATTGTTGGACTTTAGTCTAAAGATTTACTCCAAAAGTTTTATAAACTAAAATCAAGAAGAACATTCATGGAATGTATAAGCTGTAAGAAAGAATCTTCTCAAAGTGTCAAGTTTCCTTGTCCTAAATGCAAGAAAGATTTAAAGCGTTGCAATAAGTGCAGAAGTTTATCTATAGAGTATAAATGTAGTAATTGCGATCATAAGGGGCCTTAAAATGTCGTTTAAAGGATTTTCATTGACTTCAAGGAGACATCTTTAATGGCAACCGCAGGAGTTCAATTCAAGATAATGCCTGAAGGAATCGAAGTTAATTTAAATGAATTGTCAGAAAAAATAGAGGAGAGTATAGCTTCATTCGAATCAGGAGTTTTTAATGAGTCTAAGGAAGAACCCATAGCTTTCGGATTAAAGGCACTTATTGTAACTTTTGCACTCTCTGAGGATGAAGAAGTAGATGCAGTTGAAAAGAAAATTGAAGAAATTGAAGGAGTTTCTTCAGTAGAATTAATAGACTATCGAAGGGCCGTTGGTTAATTCAGTAGATTTATAATTACAAAAAACTTAGTTTCTTTAATGGCACTAACAGATGAAGATTCTAATAAAATAAAAGAACATTTATTAAAACAGCTATCTAACTTCCCCGAAGATAAAAGAAAGGAAATAAAAAAACAAATAGAGTCTATGAATCCTGAACAAGTAGAAACTTTTGTTAATCAAAATAATTTAGGCCATCTTGGAAGTTCTTGTATTTTTTGTTCAATCGTGGGGGGGCAAACAAATTCTTTTCAAATCGCAGAGGATGAAAAAAATATTGCAATCTTAGAATTAAACCCCTTAAGCAAAGGGCATACGTTGGCAGTCCCAAAAGAACACTCAAAAGAAATCTCAACACATACAACCCTCTTCGCAAAAAAAATCTCAGAAAAGCTTGAAGAAAAATTCAACCCGAAGGAAATAAAAATAAACGAAATAGAGATTATGGAACATAAATTATTAGAGATTGTTCCAATTTATGGAGATGAGACCGAAAGAAGTCAAGCTTCAGAGATAGAATTAAAAAACATTCAAGAAGAAATTCTTAAAATAGAAGAAACAATAGAAGAGCCAGAAGAAGAACCTTCAATAATAGAAGCTCCAAAGATTAAATCAAGAATCCCTTAAAAAATATTAAAAAGGAACTCTAAAAATTTTACCCTCCAAAAAGTATAAAGAAAAAACGCTATTAAAAATGCCGGAACAAAAGGCAATCCTCCTTTAATCTTGACCTTCTTTAAATTCTTCATTAACTCTAAATCCTCTAATGAAAGTCCGTCCCAATCTACCCTAACTACTTTCCTCCCAACAGCTACATCCTTAACAAGCCAATCACCTTCACGAAGATCTTTACCTGAGACTGTCCTCACCATAGAAACTCTTTCTAGACCTTTAGCGAAAACATAAAGCAAGGGGAAGAAAAGGAATAATATGGAGATTGGAATAAACACCCATTGAACAAAGCCCATGATCATAAGAGAAATTCCAGCCATTAATGCATAGATGAATAAAGGATTTCGAATCTCTTTTTTTATTTCAACATTTACTTTTTTAAAATTTTTGAAATATAAAATAAGAGAATAAATAAACCCATAAACTGATCCGGAGACCATCAGAAAGAAAACAAAAGTAACTATGTTTCCCATCGTACTCCCAAAGCTCCCTGTAATAAATAGGGCTGTCATGGCAACGAGCAATTTTGCATCCCCTCCTGCAAAAACTCTCCCATGATAAAATAAGTTAGCCAAAAAATACATCATAAATAAAAAAAATCCTGCCTGAAGAAACAAAGAACTTTCATTTTCAAAAACAGATTTAAAAAAGAGGAGTGAAAAACTAATGACAAGCAAAAATAAGTTGAGCCAATTATCTACTTCTTGCCTTTTCAAATCTTGAATACTAGCAACTATAATACCTATAAGAAATAACCAAAACAAAAAACCAAACATTATCTTTTCTTCCCAGATTTAGATTTTTTCTTATTTGCTCCAGAATTCTCAGATTCCTCTTTAACCTCTGCAGTCCTAAACTTCCCTCCACGCTTGTATCCTCTAGCAAGCCTTTTCCGTTTCAAGTCCTTTTTAGTTTTCCGTCGTTCATTTCCACCAAAATCCATTATCTTTTCTCCACAGTATATTCTCCATTTTCAATATTTATTAAATATTCTCTTCCAAACTCATAAACAAAATTGACAGGAAAATTAATTTTAGGTCCTCCTTCTCTTTCTACCTTCAATCTAAATTCTTTTACAGCATCTCCTCTAATCAAAACTAATCCCTCTGTGGAATTCTTAAAATTCTTTCTAGGATATAGCCCTTCACTTATAAAATTATTTGGGATAGGTAAACTTTTTCCTGCCTCTACAACTAAATCTTCAAATAGAATCTCCTTAAGATTATCTTCAAGATTTTTATTTGACAATAAACTATCCCTAAAATTTTCAACAAATTCTTCACTTCCAAATTTGCCATCACCCTCTAACAAGGATTCTTTAATAATCTCCATCTCTAAAGCCTCAAAAACCTCTAAATCCATTTGAACAGCAAGAACTTCTCGAGGGGAAATAAGAGAATTATAGGAATTATCCTGTTGGACAAAATAAAGAGCTATGGAAACTGTACAAAGAAATATAGTTATAAACAAAATTCCAAGCCCCATAAACTGTGCACGCCGATTATTCATTTGGAACACCTTTATTTACTTCCAAAATAGCTTCTTCAGAAGAAATTCCCCTAGCTAAATAAAATCTAAAATTAGTCAATTGAAAATATCCCTCTCCTTCCAAAAAATAGCCAGAAGAGGGACCCCCTTCTAGCCCCACCTCTGAAGGCTCATAAATTCGAACATTTCCTGCAGCATTGTCAAATGCCTTAACAATAGTAGATCCAAAAACGAACAACAATAAAATAATCACTATTGCAATAGTCGACCAAAACAAAGTGGTCAAACTTCCAATAATCCCTTTAGAATTCATTGTTCACCAATACCTCCAAACCTATTACTCCTTCAAATTTATCTCCAGAGTCATTAACAAAAGTAGGATAAGATTCTCGAAAAATCCCTGGTTCATACTTTCTCAATTTTTCTACTGCTTTAATATTTTTTTCAAAAATAGATTTAACCCATTGAACTCCGGAATCACCATAAGTCAATGTCTCAACAGCCTCTCCAGAATCTCCCCTCAAAATCTTGGCCCGAACATAAAACCTATCGACCTCAAAATCTTCAAACCCACAAAAAATTAATAAATTTTTTTCAAACTCTTCAGGAAAAGAATCTAAATCTACAGTCCCTTTAGGAGAAATGCAATCTACTACTTCTCTCGCCATAATTTGTGCCTCAACATCTCTAACATCTATATAGTGTGAATAAAAAATAGAGGAGACTCCAAGGATTATAAACGCTATAAAAGAAATTAAGAGCAATCTATAAATCATTATTATCCCTTCTCCAATAACCGCTTTCTTTCCAAAAATCATCTCACACTCACCACAAATTTATCTTCTCTTTCAAAAACCTGAACTGAATATTTTGTAAAGTAAGGGTATCCGTTTACAGAGCCGAGCCCATCAACTCCAACAAAAACTTTTCCTTCTTTCAGTTCCATAGATTGAACCACCCCATTAAGATTCTGGCGAGCTATTTCAAAATCCATTCCAGGAACTGCGGAATCAATCAAAAGGGCTGTCTGCTTTTCTAAAACTTGTTGTCGAACTCCTCGAGCATTTATCTTTCCAGAAGTAGCAAAAACAAAAATTGCAAGGATTAAACCAACCAAAATTATTTGGACAATCATCTGATTCATAATTCCCCCTCTTTTCGACCTCATAAAATACCTATCCAAACAAAGTTAATAAAACTTACGAACCATTATAACCTTGCAATCAAGAATCAAGCAAACCTTCCAATTATCATTCTAACTGCCAGCCCTACAGCAACCAAAATTGCTAAATAAATAATCCACTTAACAGTCTCATCTACAACCTGCCCTCTTCTATTCATTTCCAACCTTCTCAAATTTATAAAATCCATTAACAAACCTCATCTCAATCTCTTCTCCATAACCTATATACTCCCTTCCCTCTTCCCCTTTTAATTCTACAACACTATTCAAATTCTTACAATATTCGCAACTTCTCTTATCTTCTTCCACAGAACATAAACAAACTAAATTATCCCCTTCCTTTAATGCAACAAAATTTTCATCCTCCACTTCATGAGATTTCCCACTACCAAAATAAACTAAGAAATATCTAACTTTATCTTCTTTTTGCCATATTGAAAATTTTCCCACACCATTTTTGTCAGCCACACTAACTTGTTCCAAGAAAGTATCAAAAAAAGCTTCAGAAGTCTTATCAACTTTGTCAAAAGAGGGTGAAATCAGCCCATACAACAACCATACAACTACAAAAACCCCTGCAGCTGCAAGAAGAATCTCAATAATTTCTTTATTCATCAATTCGCCCCTTTTTGACTTCATAAGAGAATCTATCAAACAAACTTAATAAATCTACCCTATCAAAAAACTTATATAATCGATTGTCATTTAAAAGTCATGAAAAAAAGCCTTGAAGCTATCGTTTCTAAAGCAAAATCTCTCCTAGGAGCTACAGCATTAGTCACTCCAATGGCCTTAGGACCTATAACAAATACACCATCACAAGACACTTCAACCTACAATTACCTAACTATAGAATTAACAGGAACAAGAAACCAAAACCCAAAAACAAGACTCTACCAAAAAACAGAATCCTCTAAAATACAAGATGAAGGAAACTACCAAACGCCATCTACAGACCACCAAGAATGGTCTTCGGCAATAGGTGTTCAAATCAATCACACTCCAGGAGAAATTGAATTTAGTTATAAAATTCTCCAAGGAGAATTACCCCAGGGACAGAAAAGAGCAGAGGAAAGTTCTGTAAGGTCAAGCGTTTATCTTGTTAGTCCAAAAAATGTGGATATAGGAATATCTCAAAGAGTGACTGCATGGGATTATGAAAACCAAGGAGAAATCTCTCTTTACGCAATAAGTGGAGAGAACAAACCTCTAATGGAGAAATTTGCAAAATTTAATGAGTTATTCTCAGGAGTAAATGCAATATCTCCACAAAATCTTTCAAGAACTCAAGGGCAAGAAAAAAACGAGTTAGAAAAAGCATTCGATAATGGGGCAAGTCTTCTCCCAGGAGCTACTGGACAAGTATTAACAGGAGTAAGAAAAGGAGTAACAGCATTAGCGAAGTTCCAAGAAAAAAAGAATGTCGATTCCCTCCAAGAAAAATTTGGAGACGAATATGATGTTCAAAGATTAACATTAAACGCACCAAATGGTTCTATATCTGAAGTCCTTTTCAACAGAGCAATATTAGAAAGAAAATTCCACCTCGTGTATGATATTGAGGATATGCCTGAAAACTCAAAAGTCCATATAGTAATCTCAGACCTAACATTTTCTAGGAGAGATAAAGGCTTCGAAAGGCTCTCAACAATTAACGGCCTGGAATATGCCGTAGATGTTGAAGGAAGTAAAGCAGGAGAAAGTTATAGGAAAGAAGACCTTTATGGAAAATGGACCTCAATTGAAAAGGGGAAAAGTGGATTCCTTAGGACAGAGCTTACAATTAATAAAGACCTCATTTTTGAATCTCCAAAGGCAAAGTGGAATATGCCAAGGGTAAATTTCTGGAGAAATTTACCCAAAGGAAGAATCGCAGCACATTGGAATGATGGGGATACTGAGGAGATTGTTAAATACTATGACATATTTAACAAAGAAATAATTGTCCAATATACTAATAAAAAATCTGGCAATATGGGATGGAATTCCGACCATAAGATTTTTATCAAAGATAAAGATAACTTCAAAGGAGTTAATAGTGTGAAAGAACTATCGCCACTCATAGGCACATGGGAAGGAATTGAAAAATTGGGGAAGGTTACCAATACAGTTAATGTTAATTTTAATGAAAGTAGGATAGAAATTAAAGAAAATTTCTCTAAAGGGATGGAGGGAATTTCAAACACTTATGTAATGGATTACAGAGACATTGCCTCTAATGACAAAGACACATTTCTCTTCTTTGGAGAAGTCATAAAAGACAGGGTCAAAAATAGAGGAGATTTTGGATTAGTGGCAACATTAGAAGAAGATGGAAAAATTTTATTTAGTAGCAATATGATTGCCCATAGTGGAGGTTCTGCCAAGAGAAAATTCACAAGAAAAAATAACTAACAATTCCTTTCCATCAACCCATAAATCTTAGTAACTAAATATCTTTCGGTAAAAGCGCCTTCAGGTAGTTTATAACTTTTCATCTTAATAAAATTGTAAGTGGAACCAAACTCATCACTTTTAGGAGTTTTGTGTACAATCTCTTCACCAACTTCTACCCAATCATCCCCTTTCAATTGAAAAAGGTTTAGGTCGGGGTTAGTAGAGAATAAATTCTCCTCAAAGTCTATAACATATTCTCCATTAGGCCCATTTAATGAAATCCCATAAACAAATCCCATCTTCAAAACATCTCCAATGAGATAATCTCCTTTTCCAGTTTTAATTAACTCTTTAGATAATCTCTTTTTTAATTCACCTAAAATTTCTTCTGAAGAATCTTTATCATTAGGGTCCAACAAATTCTTCTCACTCTTTATTTTAATAAACTCTCTTAGCAAATCTACATCTTCTGAACCATCTAAGTGGCTATTAGAAGAATACTCTAAATCAAAGCTTTTCAAACGATTAAAAATTAAATTATTACCTGAAAAATCAAAACTATCTAAAAAAGAATCTTCATTGAATTCCTTAGGACTTACAGAAATATGATATAAAAGGTCATCTCCTAAAAGAGGGTCATCAAAATTACTAAGGAGGAAATTTAACATATCATAAGAGTTTAACTCCTGTTTTAAGAGAGTCTTTATAGAAGAACTTTCTTCTTCAAAATCTTTATAAACACTCTCAACAAGATAAACATTCCAAATCGCTCCAGTACCTATCGCAAACATTAATGAATCTCCAGGTGCCCATCCAAAATCGTACGCTACCCCGTAGAAAACCTCTAAATTTTTAGACCCTTTGGGATCAGCCATATCTTCAAAAACATTTTCTAAATTATTCTCCTTTAATAAACCATTAAATCCATTATAAAGTTCCCAATAGAAAGCCTCCTCCCCAATATCTCCTTCAAGTTTATAATCTTCAAGGGAATTATATTTACCTGCATATCCAGAATCAGTAGCTCCGGGATAAATTGAAAAAACTTCATCATCTTGATAAATAAATTCGTTACCTATAACTTTTAATTGACAATAAGGTTCTTTTTTACATATATTTAGAGATTTAAAATGTTCTCTTAAGAAGGGTAGGGGAATCCTTTCTGCCTCCCTCCCCTCAAGCCACATCATACTCTCTAAAAACTCTTCACCTCCACTAACACTTCCAACACTCCGATTCAAACATTCAATATCTCCAGCACCACCATCTCGAAGATTCAGTAAAATCAAAACCGAGTCAAACTGCCCCCCAATCTTATCAACGAGAGGATCAATCCCTCCAGTAGTAAAGCCCCAAATAACAATCACTAAAAATATCATCAACAAAACAATTGATAACAGTCTCCCAATAGTCCACTCAACAGCTCCACGATCGTTCATCCTACTTCCCAAACCTCATAACATTTTTTATCGCTTCAAGAACTGAGCCACCTTTTTCCACAAAAAGAAATTTAAATGCAAAAACTAAAACCAACAAAACAACAACCGCAATCAGTATTTTCCCAATCTCTTCCATTTCCATAATATTCACCTAAATAAAATACCTAAAACATATTAATAAAGATTGCTAAAACTACTATGCGATAGGAGGTCCAGTTACTGGATTCCCATTCTCATCTACGGCACCTTTCTCAGGGCATGTAATCGCAGGGCATCCATCAACACCGATACTATCTAAACCCTGACAAGTTCCCGGCAGATCAGCCCTATCGTCTCCAAACTTGACAATCCTCTGTTGATTACAATAAGCATCCACACTCTGAGTTGAACACGCAAGAGTGCATGCTCGTTTAATAGTATCTACATTAGCCTTTCCGCCACCAATCTCAGTTATCTCACTCCAAAGATTTTTCCATCCTTTCTGAAATCCAAAAATCAATAAAACCAAAACCACTATACCTAAAACAATCGCAATAATAGTCCCTAAAGTCATCTGCTGTCCTTTCTTATTCATCCTATATTTTTTATCATTCATTTTTATAGGAGCAAGAGAATAACTTGAAGATTCATTAACCCTGCCTTTACCCATCACCATATATATCCATATCTCTTTTATTTATAAACATTACCTTTCGTCAAGGACTTCCTTCGTCTAAAAGAAATTAAGACTCTTCAATTCTAACCAAGACCTGCCAAGGCAACAGAAGCCACAATTGTCAATCCGACAATAGAACCAAGAGCAACAATAAAGTAAAGCACCATAGTCTTCTTCAAATTCTTTCCAGTCTCCGCAGTTGCTTGCAAGGGGTCCCTTCCAGATTTAATCGAAACCAATGTAGAGGTCAAAATGAAAACCACTTCAATCAAATAAAACCCTACAACAATTTGCAACCAATAGGTCGGAATCATAGTAGTGATGTCAAAAATAGAAAGTATCCCTTGAAGCCCTCCTGCCCCGACAATCTCGTTAGTTGGTCCCCCAGATTCAAACACGGCAGATAAATTTCCTAGAATTGTAGTAATCATTCCGGCAAGCCCCACAATAATCCCTGAAAGAAGAGGTGCCAAAAAATTCATATTAGATTTCATATCTGAGATTATCCCTGCAAGCAAATCATTGAGCCTTGCATTTATCTTCTTTATATTTTTAACATACTCTGAAATCGACATCAAACTTCGTGCCGCCACTTTCAAACCTTTCTTAACAGATTCAGAAAGAATTCTCATAGAAGTCGCAACCAATTGTGAAGGGTAAAAAACAACCGCCCCCCTCTTTGGGTCAAATAACGCCCTCTCTAAGTTCATTCCAAGACTCTGAATATTCTCATTAACTATTCTGAAAAAGCCCTCAGTCGCAGTCCCTTTTGTAGATTCACTAACCTTTGCAAAGGCAATCTCTGCAGGTGTCCCGTCCCCAATTCGATTCCCTAGTTGGAAAAGAGATGAAGTAAATTCTGCCTCAACCTCTTTATACTGATCTCTCGCTTTAATTATCTCTTTAGTCTTCATCTTAAATGCAATAATAAACATCATAGCAATAGAGACAGGGACAAGCAAACTAAGAATTAATGCAAGAGAACCAAAAGGTCCAACCAAATTCCCAGAAGCGTCTGTCAAAATTCCAAAGACACCCGAATCCCCTAAAAAGCCAAACCCAATCTCTCTCCAGCTATAATCTCTCGCCATATTAAGCCACTCAGGTAATGGGGTATATCTCCAAAATAAAGGAATCAGCCCAATCAAGAGAAAGGGGAGTCCCATAAAAAATCCAATCCAATAAGGCTTTCTGCTTTTATAACTGGCATACAAAGGGTTCTTCTCGAGAAGGCTAGTCTCTCCATAACCTCCAGGGCGCTTCATTACAACATTCCCAGTCAAGAAAATAACCATAAAAGGAACCAAAATATTAAAAATAACCATCACATGATACCATTTTATGGCCCCTCCAAGCATCGTAGAAGCTAAAGGTAAAATAGCTAAAGCCAAGGTGGGCAAAACAATTCCAAGCATGTAAATATTAGTCAAAGGAGCTTTCACGTTGTGAGTGTACTTCAACATCTTATCATAAACTCCATCTAAAATAACTTGTAAAGATTTCTCCAAAACTCTAATCCTCCGAGCCTCTTCAGATTCATACAAACTAGACTCAATTAAATGGAATGCCTCTACAAATTCAGTACTATAACCCCTCCACCCTTTTAGATAATCATCCAGACTATCTTTCAATGTCGAAAATTTTCCAACTTCAACATCCCAGAAGATCTTATGAAAGTCCAAGGAAAGAGGTGCTTCCAAATGCTCTGCTGCAAAAGAAATTGCCTTCTCAAAGTTCGAAGTATGCTTCATATAAATCACAATATACAAAATGGCTGGAACCATCTGCGAAGAAGCTTTCAGACGCCAGCGAACAGCGAGACGCTCTGGAGCCTTAGAGGAATAAAAAAACAAAAAGACGGAAAGCATCAAGACTAAAAACAAAAACATAAATGAAAAGGTACCAGTCAAAAGCCAAATCGCCACGAAAAATAAAATTCCTCCAAATAAAGTCAAAAAGAGAAGCATCGTTGAAAAAACCACAGCTTCCGAAGCAGTAATATTCAAATGTGCTATTTCAATCGCCTTATCAATCCGGGTCTTATCTTTCTCTCCAACCTTAATTTTAAAGGCCCCTCCCAAGGTCTTGCACCATCTTTCATACTGACTAAATTCCGGAGACATTGATTCTCTAAACTTCTCATAATTTTTCCCAAATTGTTTCTTCGAAGTAGGATTTTTATTATATCCTTTCATCTGCCCCTCTATCTTCGCCCCATATTTCTTAAGTATGTCGTCTGTACTTGTCATTTCTTCAACCTCTTTTTACGCAGCAACTCCAAAACAGCCAAATCAATGAACTGCTTCCGATTCACATACTTAAATTTATTCTCTTCCAATTTAATAAACTCTTCTACCTCTTCTAAAAGAGCAGAATCAAT
>CAYMMZ010000018.1:0-3175 GCA_964391715.1 Candidatus Woesearchaeota archaeon
AACAAAAAAGAGAAAAAATCTCTGAACAAATTCTTTCACATTTATTTAGCGTGTTTCCAAATCAAATTTTTACTTCAACGATAGCAAAAGAACTCGCAAGAGATGAAGAATTCATAAAAGATTTACTAATTGAATTAGAAAAAAAGAAATTAGTAATAAAAATAAATCAGAATCCTCAAGGGTTTAAATATTCTAGAAGGTTAAGGTGGAGAATTTCAAATAAAACTTATGAAATTTATAAAAAACATCAATAAAAACTCTCTTTTGGAAAAAATCCAAAATATATTTTCAAAAACAACTAAAAATATAAACTAAAACTTCTAAATAGTTAAATGGATCCGATAAAAGAAGCATTTAAGAGAATAAAAGAAGATATTTCTTACCTCAGAGATGAAATTGTCGAAATAAAAATGAAACTAGACGGTCAAAACCTTCAAAAACAGACAACTCCGACAGACAACTCGTTAAAAACACTAACTCCAACAGACAGACAGACAGACCAACATTCTTCAGATATACAATTAAACCAAAAAGAACCCCTATTTAGCCAAAAAATCAACGACAACTCCAAAAGTTCCATAGGAAATGATGGGGTTCCAACAGACAGACAGACAGACCAACAGACAGACAGACACTCCCAAAACACCTTACAAAACAATCAAAACAATAGATTAGACCCTATTTCAGAGTTTAAGCAGGCCAACGAAATAATGGATTCATTAGATTCAATAAAAAAGGGCATTAGGCTTAAATTTAAGAGCCTAACTGGACAAGAAATGCTTGTTTTTAGCACCTTATACGGCCTTGAAGAGCAAAATAACAGCCAAACTACCTACAAAACACTTGCAAAAGAATTGAAGCTCAGTGAGTCTTCTATACGCGATTATATCAATAAATTAACTAAAAAAGGCGTCCCAATAGACAAAATTAGACTAAATAATAAAACTGTTTTATTAAAAATATCAAAAGATCTAAAGAATGTAGCTACTTTAGCTACAATTATGAAATTAAGAGATTTGTAGCTTCCTGGAACATTTACTTTCAATGTTACTTTAGCTACAATTATGAAATTAAGAGATTTGTAGCTTCCTGGAACATTTACTTTCAATGTTACTTTAGCTACAATTATGAAATTAAGAGATTTGTAGCTTCCTGGAACATTTACTCTAAACGTTATTTAAAACCTTGCCACAAAACTTATATCTTCAATCTCTCGTCGATAAAACTTATACCAAACCAAAAAATCTTGTCTAAACTGTTAAGACAATCAATTCAATTCAATGTTATTCGGTTAAACGACTAACTATTTACCTATAAATCTAACTGACTCACTTTTCTTCTCACTCTCTTTTTACCCTAAATCTAACATATTTAGGCCCGTATTTCCTCCTAGTTTCCTAAAAAAACTAGATTTTTAATATAACTTAACTCTCTCTTCTCTTTATTTTTTCTTGAATGCAACTTTCTCTCACTTTTCTTCTTCTGTAAGGCGTTTTCTCCTCATTTTTCTCCCAATTTGATACACTTTAACTCTCACTTTTCTCATTTTTACGCTTTTTCCCCTCAGAGACCTTCACTTTTATACTTTTCAAGATATTCGAGCTAATTTCTTCAGGTATAAAGAGCCTTTTCTTCCCATTAGACTCTCTATATTCTTCTATCAATCCCTCACTTTTCTGTTTTATGTTGTTTATTTGGCCCCTAATGGTGCTTTTATCCTTCCCCAAAAGAGCCGCAAGATCTTCATAACTAAGCCTCATATCTGCGTTTAACAATGCCCACACTATTGCTCTCTCCATGACTGTCAATACCTCTAAAATGTCTGTTTGGACAGGTGTTTGGACAGGTGTTTGGACGACCTCTCCCACAGGTTGTTTATCCCTCTTTGTTTGGGCTTGTTTGGACAGCTGTGGGCCAAAGAAAGAAATAAAATCTTTTATCTCTAAAATATCATTCTGAAGCCCCATTAATTGTTCTTTTATCTCCAAAATGTCTCCTTCGTTAGAGCCATGTTTGTCGTCGATATGCTTTATCCATTTACCAACCTTCCCAAAATCTTCCTTAACCTTATTAAAAGAATCCTGGACTTCGCCCTTCAAATTACTAATTCTCTTTTTGTGTCCAAATAAACCAAACATCTTAATAACTTTTAATCAAATTCCTTTATAAATGTTTCGCGCTGTTTGGACAACAAACACTAATATCTGCAATTTAAACACCTTTAAACGCCAAAATATCCTCAATTTAAACCCTCTGTCCAATTTACAAACAATAACTTTTATCGTCGACAAACTTTCAAAATCTTCCAACCCCCGTCCAAAAAAACTCAAACACCTGTCCAAACACTAAAAACACCTGTCCAAACACCTAAATCCCTCAAACATTGTCCAAAAAAACTCAAACACCCGTCCAAAAAACCCAAATATTTGCCAAAATCTCTCCAAATCTCTCTTCCAAAAAAGTTATAAACTCCAAAGTCTAATAGAAAATATGCAATTCAAAAAGAGGGTGTTAAGTTCTTCAATAATTTCTTCTGTAGCTCTAATATCTTCCATAATCTTACCCATAGTTCCTTGCCGTATAGCCCCTGCAGTTCCAAACCCCATTTATCAATGGACCCTCTGCAATCTCAATCCAGATGCTGTCTCCAAAACAACCTCTATAAAAGAGTATTTTGGCTACACCTCTTCGATAACAGACTCATATTTTTTAGTACTTTTAATCACATTCATGGCATCAATGATCTTTTTTCATTATGCTGCGAAAACTAAAAAAGAATAACTAAATATATTGGAGGTAAAAAAATGGAAGAAAATTCACTAATCGGAATCTTTGCATGGATTGTAGGAATCTTAGTATCTCTTGCAGTAGGTTCAGGAATGATTGACAAAACTTTAGTTATCCCAGGACTAAATAGCGTAACAGTTATTGCAGGATGGGTAGTGGTTGTAGGTGCAATCTTGAGCGTAATCCTTGCGATTTTCAAGAAATAAATTCCCATAAACTCTTTATTTTTTATTTTTATTTTTCAATTCAGCCCATTTCACTAAGCTAACCTTAGTGCACGAAGGCCCACCAAAGACAGAAGTTTGGTACGCCACAGGGGCCCAAAATAAACAAAAGTTCACCAGAAGATTATGCGATCTCAACAAAAGTTCGCCAGCAGGTTGTACGA
>CAYMMZ010000018.1:3275-15996 GCA_964391715.1 Candidatus Woesearchaeota archaeon
TCTTCAAAAAGTTCGTATAATCTGAAGATATTGTGCGATCTCAACAAAAGTTCGCCAGCAGGTTGTACGATCTTCAAAAAGTTCGTATAATCTGAAGATATTGTGCGATCTCAACAAAAGTTCGCACAATATACATTGTATGAAGTTCTTCCATTAATAAACGAACGAAAATAGCCCGTTTGCACAAAGTTTTTTATATGCGAACGCCTTTTGCCTCAGCAGAGGTGCATCAAAAGGGTGCCAAAAACAAATGATTAAAGAGTGTGTTAATTGCAAATCTGAAAAAGAGCACCATGCCAAAGGCCTTTGTTATGCTTGCTACAAAAAGGTAAAATGGCAACCAAAAATATCTAAATGTAAGAGGTGCCAAAGACAGAGAGCCCTCCATGCCAAAGGCCTCTGCGCAGGATGCTACAATTACATCTTTCACTTAGACAAAAATAAAGCCTACAATCACAGAAAATCAAAAAACGTAGACCTAAAAACTTATAGAAAAGTCACAAAAGAATGCGTCATTTGCGCCTTCGACAAAATCGTAGATCTCCACCATATTGATTCAAACAAAGAGAACAATTCACCAAAAAACCTCATAGGCCTCTGCCCAAACCATCACCGAATGGTCAACAACTACAATTTCCGCCAAGAAATCTTTCAAAAACTCAAAGAAAAAGGCTTCGACTTGCCCTTAGATGAGAAATTAGCATTCCATAACAGGCCTTAGACAAAGACTACAATGCCTTTCTAAAAGATTTTCATACAAATTAATCAAATAATTCCTCCATTTCCTTAGATTCCTCTGGCTTTCTCAAAAAAACGGCTCAAAATCGCTAAAATCCCCTAAATTCTAGATTTCATCAAAAAAGTGCAAAAACTCTCCAAAAACCAAACAAAAAAGTGAGAGTTAGAAAGAAATCTTTTTTGTAGAAAAAGTTAACATCTCCAATAAGAAAGTGAGCTCTTTTTAAAGATGGAGAAAAACCTTCTCAGCGTCGATAAAAGCCTATTCAAAAAATAGGCTAAAAATCAAAACTAGTGTTATTCGCCATACCGAATAACTTTTTACCCCAAAAGATATAAACCTAATAGGATTTATCTAATTAAAAAGGGGCGAAATTATGCAAGAAGAAGAATTTCTCAAAAAAATTGAAATAGAATTAAAGATTTCCAAAAATTCTAAACATACAATTAGAAATTATTTAAAATCAAATAAAGACATTTTAAATTTCACAAAAAAATCCCCTGAACAAATCACTCAAGACGACCTAAAACATTTCATAGCAGAAAACCTAGCAGAAAGCTCCTCAAATTCTATAATCCTCTTCCTCTCCGCAATAAAATATGCCTACTCTTCAATTCTTCAAAAAGACATTACAATAAATATCAAAAGACCAAGGAAAGAAAAGAAGCTCCCACTAGTTCTTTCAAAAAATGAAATCAAAAAAATCTTCGACGCATTAGAAACAGAAAAATCAAAATTAATGGTAAGTCTGATGTATGCTTGTGGCTTTCGAGTTTCAGAATTAGTAAATTTAAAAATTTCGGATTTAAATTTCCAAGAAAAAATTGGACACGTGAGGCTTTCAAAAGGTAAGAAAGACAGAATCTTCAACATTCCAGAATTTCTATTAGAAGATTTAGAACACCAAATAACAAAACAAGAAGGACAAGAGTATCTTTTCACTGGGAAGAACGGAAAACTCTCAACAAGAAATCTCCAAAAGATAGTCTCTTCAGCAGCGAAGAGGGCAGGACTAAAAGACACACATTGCCACACTCTCCGACATAGTTTTGCAACACACCTCTTAGAAGACAATGTAGATATTCGAAAAATCCAAGAACTCCTCGGTCACGCAGATCTCTCAACAACTCAAATTTACACTCACGTCTCGACAGAAGAACTAAAGAAAATAAAATCTCCAATAGACACTCTTGAGATTCCTTAGATCTTCTAAATTAAATAAAAAAAATAAAAAATTAAATTTTACTTCTTCTTTCTTGTAGCTTTTTTTGTAGTCTTATTTGAACTAGAATTACAACATCCAGATTTCATTAAACTAATCACAAATACAGCAACTAGCCACCAGATATTAAGTCCAAAGACCCAGTCATGAAAGGAAGTCCACCATCTTAAAACAAGAATGGTAAATGAGATTATTGCCAATTTCCAAGCAACAATCTTCCCATGACTCATATCACAATTTTCCATAATTTCACCTCATTTAATTACAAAACAAAGGAAAACTCCTTATAAAAATATTACCTTTTTACATTTCTCCAAATTTCAAAAATATCTCCCCCACGAATTTCCATTATAATTTTGTTCTCTTCTAAACAGTCTTTTGAAATCTGGCCATCTATAAATTGAGAATTTAAACCATCGACTGAGCGAACCATACAATATTCTTCACAAGAGAAAATCTCTGAAGAAATTTCGCCAAAATTCTCTCCAACAAGGATTCCAAAATCTTTTAAGTTTATCCTCTCTAAATCAACATACTCTCCTACCCCAAGTTCTGTAAGATTAAGGTACTCTTCAGGATTTTCAAGAACGTCAAGACAATCATTAGAGGTTTCACAAGAAAATTTAGTAGGGATATAATCTCCAGTACAAATCTCTACAGTATCAAAAATATAAAAATTGTAAAAGTAGATTCCAACTCCTATAAGGATTAAGAAGACTATCCCGAGAAAAATCAAAACGCCCTTAAAAACTCCTCCTAGCCCCCGAGATTTTTTAACTACCATAAAAGATTCAACTTAAAATAATTTATAAATTCTCTTCTTTTGTAATTATATGGTTTGTGAAAAATGTGGCTACAAAGATTCAAAAGAAAAAAGAAGTTTTGGAAGAACTCTCTGTCAAGTATGCAGTAGGTTTGCTCCAAAAGAAAAAGAACCTCTTAAAGACTACCTTGAAGAAAAATTAGATTGGAAAGATATAGAAACTTTCAGGAAACACAATAAATCTTCTGGAGAAAAACAAAAAGAAGGGATGAACAAAAAGGCAAATGAAGGTAATTTAGTTACCCGTCCACCAAGGGGCTATCGCGTATTCGAGGGAAATTTAATCCCAAATGAGGATGCCTCAAAAATCCATTCTCTCTTTAGAACATTTCTGAACAGAAATTATTCATTAAATTCTCTAGCAAAAAACTTCTCCCTTTCAACGAATGGAATCAAAAAAATTCTCGCCAATAGAACTTATCTTGGAGAAATCAAATTTGACGGAAAAATCCACAAAGGAAATCACAAAGCCATAATCTCTCAAGAAATATTTTATGCTGTTCAGCGGAAGTTGAAAGGGCATTTGAAACCTCAAAAGTTTTAACCACTCTTAAAGTCCTTAGAAATCTCGTAAAGAACCCCTCCAACAAATTTGGTATGGAGGAATTTTCTCATCCTTCCAAGTTCTTTTTCAAGATCTCCAAAAAGAATATTGTCTCTTTCCTCACAATCTTCCAAACCGTTCACACTCTTAAACAGATTAAGCAAGGAATAGTTTTCCAAGAGCGCTTCATAATAATTTAAGGAGGCCTTCACATAACTTCTAAGATTTTCTCCGAAAATTAAAGGGTCAAGATTTCTTTGACCTTCAGAAAAAGAATTTTTAGGGGCCATCTCTAACTCCTCATCTATACCATAAATTTCTAACAAATCTTTCTTTCTTTCAAGAGTCTCCCTAGAGTCTCCGATAGCCTTTCCTAACTTCTCAATCAAATCCCTATTGTTTTTATCCATAAAATTTTTCCAAAAACCACTGACTATCTAAAACTTGTCTGCCTCATCGCTCTAGCCTTAGAATCTCCAGGTTTACAAACTTCTTTTCTACGAGTATCTGCAACTACTAGATTCCTATCATATGCTAAAAAAACTCTTCTCAAATCTTCATTTCCAGTAAATTTCAAAATCGCTTTTGCAATTGCTAATCTTCCAGCCTCTACCTGTCCTGCACTCCCTCCACCCTTAACATTAAGGGAAATATCAAACTTCAATTCCCCCAAAAAGTCTTCGGCAAGAACTAAAGGCTCATTAATCTCTAATTGCTGCAATTCTGATAATAGGGAAAGAGGCCTCTTGTTAAAAGTAATATCCCCCGAACCTTCCTTGATAGTTGCCTTGGCTATTGATGTCTTTCTTTTTCCAGAGACTACAATTCCATTCATCGAAGCACCTCCACGATTTCTTTAATAGTAGAAGATTTTCTCAATTTCTTATGGTCAAAAGTTTTAACATTTTTTAACTCATCTTTGCCCTCTCCAGAAGGTACGCCTTTGGGTGCGAACGGATTTCCAGTATAACACTTCAACCTCTTGAAAGCTTCTCTTCCCTTTGCCCTATCTCTGGGCAACATACCTCTAATCATTCTTTTAAGCAATCTCTCCTCTTTTCTTATATACTTGGGACCTTTCAAAGAACTCCCCTGTCCCATTTTTCGTTTAGCCTGAATTTTTTCAGCAAAAACTTTTTTATCTCCAGAAACAACAACTCCTTCAGAATTTATGATATCCACAGTTCCGCCCTTCAATAATTCCTTCGCTACAAAACTCGCCATCCTCCCAAATGTGGCCCCATTTCCATCCACGATTAATTTTTGATTTTCCATCTTATTTTAAAATATTAAAACCATTTAATTCAGGATTTTTCTTTATCTCATCTACAATATAAACAAAATTTGCTTTTGCATCTTTAATTTTTTCTAAAGCTTTTTCAGAAACAGACCATGCAACTATTTTTTTTGAACCACTCAAATCCCCTGCACTTAAAATTTTCCCAGCGACTAAAATATCTCCCTCTACCATATCTACTTCCTTCAAATTAATGGCAGGCCATCTCCTCTTAGGACGAGCCAATTCCTTAGCAACTAAAGGATTGGTCTTTTTTAGTTTTATGATAGTCCCAACTAAATCTGCATCCATCTTGTGCTTCATTCTCTTCTCAATTTTTGTTTTGTTTATCTTCATTTCCATTTTTATAGTATCTTCATTCCTTGTATTAGGATGATGGCCCTCAAAAGGTCTACCCTTTGCGCGAACTCAAGCGTTCTGATTCCTTCGCAGCATGGGCGGAGAAGGATTCGAACCCTCGTAGGCATAAGCCAATGCGCCCTTAACGCACCCCGTTTGACCGCTCCGGCATCCGCCCCAATAATTTGGTCAAACCGTTTGACCGAACAATTTGCTTTTGTGCGAATTTCAAAATCTCACAAATGTGAATTGTGAGTAGCTCCGGCATCCGCCCCTGACTCAAACTAATTACTTAAGTGCTTTAGAGACTTCAGAAAGATTAACTTTCAAAGCCTTACATGATTCAGAAAAAATTTCTGAAGCTTTCATCTGACCCCATGATTCAATTGTAAATAGAATCTCTTCAGTAGGGCTAATTTCTATTCCCTTATAGGATTCCATGTCCGCAGAGTCTATATCTTCTGTGACAATTTCTTTAACATTCAATTTTCCAGAAGAATCAATTTCAAAAGCTCCAGGGAAAATTTCTGCAAGCTCACTTTGATTTTCTGCATCCTTTGAAATTTTAATCTTTGGAGTACTATTGTAGAATATCATTCCAGGAGAGTATTTTGAGTGATTAGAACCCTTTCCAGATTTTGCCCTTACAACAACCTTAAGTTCTTGTCCGTTTTCTAATAAAACAATCGGCATTTCAGGATAAACAACCTCGCTTCCCAAATCCCCGGAGAGTACTTCCTTTTTCCCATCTTTACTCTTTACATGAAGTTTGAATTCGGCAGTCTGCCCTTCCTTTAATTTTTGATTCTTTAAAGGAACCAAACCAAGTCTATGAGCTATAATCTCATCATAGAGTGCAGAGTCATTCTTGTAAATATCTACTTCATCGATAGCCATAACCGAAATTTCCCCAACACTTCTTCTAATTGCATTAGCAAGGCTAACGTTAATGTTTGTAACTACTTTCATTTTTTCCATATCGTTTTCAATTAATTTCGTTGCCATATTTTTAAATCAAAACTTTAGTTTATAAGTTTAGCCATTCCAAAGAGGAAAGGCAATATAACCAAGCCCCTATACTCTTCGCCCCCTTCTCCCATGCGGTTTCTTCGGACCACCCCGAGGAATTGGAGTAACGTCTGCCATACTCAAAATTTTGAAACCTTCTTTAGTTAATGTTCTTGCAATAGCATGGGCCCCTGGACCAATTCCTGTAGCCCCTGTCTGACCTTTCATACGGATATAAACGGTATTGATTCTATAATCTCTACAAATATCTTGAACTTTTTTTGCAATAAACATAGCAATAGTGGGGTTCGCCCTCATTCTATCATGCTTTGTAATCTGTCCTCCAGAAACCCTTCCGATAGTATTCCCTGCCAAATCTGTAACTGTAACAATAGTATTGTTGAAACTAGCATAGATATTCAATATACCAATATTCTCTTCATTTTTTGCCATTTTATTTTTCTTCCTCCTCAACTTCCTTTTCTTCAGATTCTTTAACTTCTTCACCCTCTTCTATTTTTTCAGAAGTTTCTTCAACAACAGGTTTAGGTTTTTTAACCTTCAAAGAAATTTTTCCCTCAAGGTCTGCAGTTACAATAAATGACGGAGTATTTACAACATCTCCATTGACTAAAACATTTTTGTGAGTAATCAATTGTCTTGCTTGTCTTGGAGTATTCGCCATCCCTTTTTTAAATAGGATTGTTTGAAGCCTACGATCCAATAAATTTTCTTCAGTAAGTGCCAAAACATCTGCAATAGTCACTACCCCCATACCCATTTTACTCAGCTTATCAAAGAAAATCTGCTGTTCCTCTGGCCCAGAAGAAATTAGTTGCTTAGCTCTTCTTCTAAATCTTGAGACCGCAGATTTTGCCTTCCATATTTCTCTTTTGTTCTTCAACCCATATCTTTTAACAAGAGAATCTTCTTCTTCAATCCTAGCCCTATCAAAAAGTTTTTTCGGCCTACTAAACATTTTTCGTTTTCGTTTTATATCCCCCATATTATTTTTTATTAGTCCCCGTTGCTCCAGATTTCTTCCTATTTCTCCTGAAGTTTGATTTAGTTTTTTGACCTCTTACGGGAAGGCCTGCTGCATGTCGGATTCCCTTGTAAGATTTTATTTTTCTCAATCTTTTAACATCAAATTCTTTTCGAAGCTTTAAATCTGCTCCAGAGATATGTTGGTCTTCCCCTTCCTCTAAATCCTTTTGTCGATTTTTAATAAAAGAAGGAACGGAGGGACTTTTCATAAAATCTTCAAGAGCCTTTAATTCTTTCTCATCCAAATCTTGGATTTTTTTCTTTTTGTCTAATTTTAGAATCTTACAAATAGCATTTGCAAATGCCCAAGAGATTCCTTGGATGCTCGTTAATCCTGCGAAAAGGGCTTTGTCTCCACGAATGTCTTTTCCAAGAACCCTAACTAAGCTAACATATTCCTCTTTCTTCTGATATTTCGCTTTCTTTTCTTCAGCAGTTTCCATTTTTTTAGCAGTTTCTTCTTTAGCCATTATGATATGAACAGATTATTTCTCTGTATCTCCGTTAATTCTTCCAAGATTCTCTTCTCAATAGTCTTAATTGGGTCAGGCATATTATGCACCCTTTCCTTAATATCTTCAAATGAAGTAAAAGGTTTTTCTTCTCGCGCTTCAAGAATCGCCTGAGTATGTTTCTTACCAAGGCCTGGAAGTAACTCAAACTGGTGAAGTCGGGTATTTATAGCTTGTGCCACATTAAAAAAATTAATAAATTTCTCTGGATTCTCCAGAATAGATTTCTCAACAATTTCTCCTAATTGAATTTTGGAAGTCTCTGTTAATTTTTCACGAGGACATCTTCCAAGGATATATTGCACCTTGTCCCTTTTTCCTTCTCCGATATAAACTTCCTCTCCAACTTCAAACTTTTCTCCCCTTCGAGGAACTAATTGTAAAAGGGTAAAATTTTCAACACCCACTGCCTGAGCTAAAGGCATCATTTTTTGCTCAAGGGGATAACCATAAGGAAGGAAATCTAAGATAATAACAGTCTCTTCTTTAGCCATATTAATACTTCCCTACAACTTCAAGAACCTTTTTTATCTCTTCTTGGTCCAGAGAAACTTCACTTATAACTTTGTTTAATTCAGAGGCATCCACCGGCATAAAGTCAACAATTTTAACAATATGCGCATCTTTTAATTTAATAAGGTCTAATCCCTTAAGTCCAGTTTCCAATTCTTTAGCTTTTTCAAAAGATAAAGGCTTAAAATTTTTCATAAATTTTTTAATTTGTTCTCCTCTTTCAGAATCTCCCACTAAGTGAAAGACTTCGGCCATAGTAATTGGTCTATTTTCTTTGACTGCCATTTATAATTTCCTCAAATGTATTGGATGAAGAATAAAAATCTTTTTTTTATTTCCATCATTTAATTCAACTAACTTAAAGTTCCCTCGAGTTCCAACAACTTTCCCACTTTTTCCCTGAATTCTTTTTGGAAAAGACGACCTAACACCTTTATTGGCAACTACTGCAACATTAGAACCCTCTTCTATTTTTTTAAAGTAATCACTAAGCCTCAACTTTCCCTTTTCCCTAACTCGTCTTCCTTTAACCATTTTAATAATTTGACAAACCACAGAAATCTCTGCGCTGTTGCCAACTCGAACATGTAAATATCCTAACAGACCAAGAAAAAGTCCGTTTAAAAACTTTTGCTTGACAAATTTTTTTAGGTAGAATATTTTTAATATGGCTCTAAAAACTTATAGGCAAGTTCAAATGCCAAGCAATTTTTTTATTTAACTAGATAAAAACTATAAAAATTCAAATAAAATACTTCAATCAAAAATTCTCTGTTCTCCAGAATCTTCTATTAAAACTTCTTCTGCACTTGAAATGCCAATACGCTCTCCATTTGAAGTCTCCGAAAAATTTCCCTGAGAGTTTTCAATTTCTCCTCCCTCTCCAACGGCGCCCAAATCCAAATTCCCCTTATCTCTCTCATTTTCCATATTTTCTACAATGGTCTTTGCCATTTTCTCTCCCCAAACCTGGTACATACACTTCTGACACATATCTACAACAGAATTCGAATCAACTTCTACAGAACAATAAATACATGCTTTCACCATCTTCTTCCAATCTATCAAACACTCCTTTTAAACTTTTATAGTCTCAGAGACCCACATAAGATATCTTTAAAAACTTCTCAGACTAAAAGAACTTATGAAAAAGGTGATGATTTTATTTATAGCAATATTTGCATTAGGAGTTGTATCTGCAGAACCTTGCACTCCAGACATTTCATTACTGAATCAAGACCCATATCCTGCAGTCCCCGGAGAGTATGTGAAATTAGTTTTCCAAATAAGTGATCTCGGAAGTACAGACTGTGGGAAAATTTCTTTTGAACTAGAAGAAAAATATCCACTCATATTTAACCCGGGAGAATCTGGAGAAAGGAATTTTGACCAAGTAGACTATATAAAAGATTTCAAATCAACTCTTCAAATACCTTATGAGGTAAGAATAGATGCAGACGCATTAGACGGTGCAAACTCCATTAAGGTTTCTTTAATTAACAATAATGATGCCACAATAACTGAAAATTTTGATGTAGAGGTAGATGACCCAAAAGTAGATTTTGAAGTTTACGTAAAGGATTATAATTATGAGACAGATACCCTAACAATAGAAGTCCTAAATATTGGGGAATCTGATGTTGAGGCCCTGACAGCAGAAGTCCCAAAACAAGGGGCGATAATAATTAAGGGACCAAATAGAATTGTTGCAGGAGACTTAGACTCAAATGAATATACCACCGTCGAATTTGAAGCAAGACCGAAAGATGGAGATATAACTCTAAATCTGATATACTCAGACCCTATTAACAAAAGAAGAGTAATTGAAAAGACGATAACTTTTGACTCTTATTACTTTACAGACAGGGTAGCCGACAGAAATGGGGGTTCTACATCTACTTACATTATTGGAATTTTAGTAGTTTTTTTAGTCTTTTATTTTAGATGGAAACGAAAAAAGAATAAGAACAAAGGACATTCTCACACCCATAGGAAATAGGAGAAATTCTTCCTATCACTTACTCATATCTTAAAGAGTCTACAATATTTACCCTTGAAGCCCTCAATGCAGGGACGACTCCAGAAACAGCTCCCGTAATTGTTGCAAAAAGAATTCCTCCAATAAAAAGGGTCCAAGAATAATGGGGGCTTAAAAATCCAAAACCTTGACCATCTAAGATTAGGGAGATTGCCGAGGTCACAATTAAACCAAAGATTACTCCAAGGAATCCTGCTAAGAATCCAAGTGCAGAAGATTCAAATAAGAATATCTTCAAAATTTCACTATTCCTGGCCCCAATAGATTTAATCACTCCGATTTCCTTAGTCCTTTCAAGAACAGAGGTAATCATAGTATTAGCAGTATTAACAGCAGAAACAATAACAGAAATGAGTGCAATCAAAATCACAAAGGCAATAATGATATTCAACGCTCCAGAAAAAGAAGAAATCAATTCCTCAAATGATTGAACAAAGAAATCCTCCTTGCCCTCTTCCAACCCCCTACTTTTTCTAACTGCCCTTTCAATATCTTTGATAACTCTCTCCATATTATTAATGTCTACTCTTGCAATAATCCAACTGTAAGTCTCATCAGTTTTAGGATAAAGGTCTGCAAGGTAGTCTTTAGTAACATAGACTTGAGCATCATCAGGGGGACTCCCAACAGATTCAAGGAATCCAACAACTCGGACCTTCTCCCCCTGTATCTCTATATTCTCATTTAACAAAATAGGTTTAGAAAATATTTTATCTGCAATCCTATAGTTATATCCAAGGATTGCTTTTTTAGTCTCTCCAGAAGAGAGCTGTCTTCCTTCAAGAATCTCAATATCAGAGATTTCAAACAACATTAGATTACGAGGGTCATATCCAACAATAAAATTAAAACGCTTTTCTTTACTCTTCTTAACTTCTGCCACCGTAAATGAAGCACCTGTCACATCATAAACTCCTCCAACCCCTCGTATCGCCTTAAAATCTTCTTCTGTTAATTGAAATGTGTCATCTAACCCCGGAGCCCCTGTACCTCTTGTTTGAATAATAACTTTATCTGCAGAGCTTCCAGTAGTCAAACTATCAACATAATCAAAAAGCCCCCAACCAAAACTAACAAATACAAAAATTGTAGCAATTCCTACAAAAATAGAAAGAATCGTAAGGAAACTTCGAGCCCTCCGAGCCCTCAAATTCCTTAATGAATACCGAACACTCTCTCCAAGAACTGCCATATTAACCCCTCAACGCCTCCACCGGATTTTCCCTAGCGGCTTTCATGGCTGGAACAATTCCAGAGATAGCCCCGACAAGAAAGCTTCCTAGAAGTGAGAAAAAAATCAGGTAGATACTAATTTCTGGGACAACTTCAGACCCTATAAACCCGTTGATTCCAATCGTCCCAAAAAACCCAATAGCTATTCCGAAGATAACTCCTACCAACCCTCCAACCAAACCAAGAAGACCAGATTCTATAAAAAACTGATAAAAAATATCCACATTCCTTGCACCAACCGCCTTCATAATTCCAATTTCTTTTTTCCTTTCAAGAACAGAAGTGGTCATAGTATTAACAATTCCCAAGGAGCCAACAAGAATCGAAATCGAAGCAATGAGAACTATAAATGCCTGAACTCCTGCAATGATTCCATTAACAGTTTCTAATGCTGCTTCAGGAGTAGAGACTTCAAAGTCCTCTTCTCCAACCTTTACATCTCTCGTCTTTCGAAGAACTTTTTCAATATCCTCCTTAGTCTTCTCCATTAAATCTTTATCCTTCACTTGAACTACAATCAAATCAACATCATCTCCATACCCCATCAAGTCCTTCAAAGGCTCTTCATTCATATGAACGAGATTATCAAAAATAAAACTCCCCTTTTTCTGAGTAATCCCCAAAACTTCAAAACTTTTATTTTGAATCAAAACCTTGTCCCCTACCCTAACAACTTTATCAAGGCCAACTTTATCTACATAAAAATTATACCCAAGGACCACCTTGTTTAAATCCCCATCTTTCAAAAGTCTCCCAGATTCAGCCTCCACTTCCAAAACTTCATATGCGAATTTTCGATTCACTCCATCAGGGATATTCATAACCAATCCAAAAATTGCCCTATCATTAAACTCTAATTTACCCGTAGGAATATTTCTCCTGATTACTCTTTCCACAGAAGACAACTCTTCTATTCTATCCATATCTTCAATTGTAAGAGATTTAGCAACCCCTGACCCAGGAGGTCCAGCAAAAGTAATTCCCCCTGCCTGGACAGTTATAACTTCTGTAGTGCTCACACCAAATTGGGAATTAACAGCAACCTTAAGCCCATTCCCAAGAGAAATAAGTGAGACAACTGCCATAATCCCAATAAAAATCCCAAGGAGAGTCAACCAAGAACGAACACCCCTATGCCGAAGATTCCCAAACGCCAAAGAAAAATAATCTTTCATGCTATGATATAAAATAACCTCCCCCCATGTTATAAATTATCGAGAGGACTTTTTATATTTTTAATTGATGCCTGAGAAATCTGAGTGTAAATCTGAGTAGTCTTAATATCCGAGTGCCCAAGAAGTTTCTGAATTATTCGAAGGTCCGTTCCAGCTTCAAGTAAATGTGTCGCAAAAGAATGCCGAATCAAATGAGGATAAACTCGTTTTTTAATTTTGGCTTTTTTCGCA
>CAYMMZ010000019.1:0-12839 GCA_964391715.1 Candidatus Woesearchaeota archaeon
AACGGTCATGTCAACTCGAACAATGACGATTTGGCGAACTCGAACGACAATGGTCAAATGGTCAAGTCCAGCTAGGATTTATAATGAAGACTCATAAAAATTTATATTACAAAATCTATTCTTGGGAGAATTTAGTTCTTGCATGGAGAAAAGCTAGAATTGGAAAAACAAAAAAATTATATGTGAAAGAATTTGAAGAAAATCTTCAAGAAAATCTTCAAGCCCTCCAATTTGAATTAATGACTTTTACTTACAAGCCAAAACCATTAGTTCATTTTATTTTGTGCGACCCAAAAACTAGAAAAATTTCAAAATCAGATTTTAGAGATAGAATTATCCATCATGCGATTTGTAACATTATTGAGCCAATCTTTGAAAAGTCATTTATTTACGATTCTTGTGCAAACCAAAAAGGAAAGGGAAATTTATTTGCCATCCAGAGACTTGAAAAATCTCAAAGAAAAATAACAAAAAATCTAACTTCTAAAGGATATTGTTTTAAAGCAGACATAAAACATTATTTTAGAGAAGTTAACCATGAAATTCTTTTGAAAATTTTAAAAAGAAAAATAAAAGATGTTTATACCATCGAACTAATTAGGATAATCCTAAAAAATTCAGGGATTCAAAAGCGGGGGGGGGGCGAGTCGCCGAGGTCTCGACAAAAAAGGTATCTACGAGACCTCTGCGCGAGTTGGAGACAGCACGAAACATTACCAAAGGGATGCCCCTTGGGAATCTCACAAGTCAATTTTTCGCTAATATCTATTTAAATGAATTAGATTATTTTATCAAACACAAACTAAAAGTGAAATATTATATTCGTTATGTTGATGATTTTGTATTGTTGCATACTTCTAAAGAGCAATTAAAGAAATGGATGAAAGAGATTAAATCTTTTTTAGAAAATAAATTGGAATTAAAATTGCACCCAGATAAATCTAAAATTATTCCCCTATCACGAGGTATAGATTTTGTAGGATTTAGAAATTTTTATTATTTTAAACTTTTGAGAAAAAGGAATCTAAATAATATGAAAAAGAAAACTAATTTATTTTTAAAGGGAGAAATCTCCCTAAAAAAATTTGAAGAGATTTTTCAAGGTTGGTCTGCTTATGCAAAATGGGCTAATAGTTATGATTTAAGAGAAGATTGGATACAAAATATAAGAGATTCTTTGGAATAAATCCACACTACTATTAGTAACTTAATCTTTTTATAGTTTATTTTATATTAATCTTGATGAAAGATAGAACAGACTATGATTATTACATCTTCTTGGATTATTCCGAAGACCTAATTGGAGATAATATAATCAAACAAAAAAAGATTATAGAATTACTCCCAAAAATTTCAAGATTTGAACATTATAAAGGGCGAAGAAATAGGAAAGTATATTTAAAACATATAAGTGAGACGATTAAAAGAAACAAAATAAAATCTTATTTTGAAAAAACTAAAATAGAAGAAGCAAGAAAGAATATAGAATTATTTACCGAAATCTTAGAATTCATTAAGAAAAATAAAAAGTACATAATATTTTTATCCGTTGATGATTATCAATTTAAAAAATTAAGAAAGTTACTTTCATTAGTTGATGGAGAAAATACCAAGATACAAAAAGAGAGTAAATTGAAAAAGGGAACTCCAGAATATAAGGTAAGCCTAGTTATAGACAATTTACTAAATATAGAGAGAAGAAAACAAAAATAAAAAAATAGAATCGGGGATTCGTCTAACCTACTAGCGATACAAAATCGTCTTCGTCAAAATCCTTTCATCTATTTGTAATATGTCAAGAAAAAGAAAATATTTAAACTTTTCGTTTTTCATATAAAAAATAGATAACTTCAAATCACCTGACTCTTCCGTCTTCTCTCCTTAGGTAAAAAATTATGAAGAACTTTTCCATCCTTTGAAACTTTTCCAGTACCTATAAAATCTCCAGAAGACTTCGATTTTACAGCAACAAAGACTCCTGCAAACTCGTTAAATTCTCCATCAAGGTTCTTCCCCTTAAACCATTCTTCCTCAAGAGCCTCATCCAGTATGGCAACATTTTCAGTTATCTGCTCTCTCCAAGTATGAAGCCCATCAATACTCAATCTGGACTCTCTAACCCCATTTCTATTAATAGATTCCTTACCGACGTAAAGCCCAATTCCTTCAATTGGAAGTATCCTCCATAAATCCCAAATCTCCTCAGTAGACAAATTTCCAGAATATGCTCGAATTCTCTCTCGTCCTGTCCGAATAAGAAGCTCACGAATCTTACTAACGCCAAGCCCACTAACTCCTTCAATAAATTTCTTCTTCTTCGCCTTTGATAGTAGGTCTATTTTCATTTTAATGCCTCAAGATTATATTTAAGAAGATCTTCATACTCCTTTAACTCTTTTTTATAATCATAAGAAATATACTTTTTCTTACATAATTCCAACCAAGATAATGTAATTACTCCGACAACAATTTTAGATTTAATCAAGGTTTCACGAGTTCCAATATAAGTTAAACTCTTCCTATTAATTCTCCTATCTTTTAAAAATAAATGACCATAGTCTAAGATAGAGGGTCCATAAAAGGATTTACCCAAATCGATGATATAGCGATTTTTACCTCCAATAATTTGGTCTTTTCCAAAGTCTCCATGAACAACCGATTTTTGCGAGGCGAAAACACCCTTTAAAAAAATTCTTAATTCACTTTTACTTCTATCTTTTAATTTTTTTGGAAGATGTTTTTTAACTTTCAGAAAATCTTTATAAAATTCATTAAAATCATAATTCCTAAAATATCTACTTTTCATATTAGAAGTTTCTTTATGAAATTTAGAAATTAATCTCAAAGAGTCATTAATACTTACTTTTGCTCTACCTTTTATATAATCCATCAAGAAGACTATATTTTTATCTTCTTTTTTCATCCAATGAACTTTGGGGATTCTTATCTTTTCACATTTCTTTTCTAAAAATTTTTGCATATAAACTTCATTAATAAAATCTTTATGAATAGATTTTAAAATATACTTTTCTCCCTTAATTTCAACTAATTCAACTTTAGATAATGGCCATTCATGCAAGATCTTCAGAATTTTCATCTATCCCCCTCCCCAATCTTTCGAATCTTAGCAACAAAAAATCCATCAGTGTCATTATCTTGAGGATATAATCTCAAACACTTTTCAACTTGCTTATTCAATTTAGTACCCTCCCATTCACAAATCCCTTCCCTATACTTCAAAGGCAAATTAATCTGTTCGACTTCAATATCAAAGTTCTCAAGCAAATGATTGACTATTAGTTCATTCTCCTCAGGTGCAAGAGTACAAGTTGAATAAATCATCTCCCCCCCAACCTTCAAAAGTTTCAACGAGGCTTCAGCCAAACGTCTTTGAGTTGCAGCAATCTTCTTAATCATATTCTCATTCCACATCAAAAAAGTCTTTGGGCTCTTTCGAAGAGTTCCCTCTCCAGAACAAGGAGCATCCACCAAAATCTTATCAAACTTCACCTGTGACTTCTTCGCCAAAACATTACAAAAAGCAACACCTTCTTTTCGAGTCACAATAGTATTCATCACACCACACCTCTCAAGATTACTATTCAAAATTCCAATCCGGCCCATGCTAACCTCATTTGCCATAATTGTCCCAGTGTTTTCCATCATTGCAGCAGCTTGAGTAGTCTTACTCCCTGGACTAGCACACAAATCCAAAATAATCTCTCCAGGTTTTGGTTGTAAAACTAACATAGGGAGCATAGAAGAAATCTCCTGAACATAATAAAACCCTAGAAGATGCTCTTTCGTCTTCCCAAGTTCCCCAGGATTAAGTGCCGAATCAATAATCATCACTTCAGGAAAATCCTTAAAAGGTTGTCGAATCTTCCAACCATAATCCACAAGCCGTTTCTTCAAATCAGAAACCGAAATTTTTAAAGTATTACATCTAATTGAGTTCGGCGTAGGTGTATAAGAAATCTCAAAAAACTCTTCAGCCCCAGTCTTCCCAAGCAAGGCTTCCATTCGCTTTCTAAACCCTTCCTTAATCGGAAATTTCTCTTTCAAATAAGCTGAATAATCTTCTTTCTTCGCCATAAAATAACCAAGAAATTTCCTTATTTAAATGTGATTTAAGGCAACATTCCATACCCTATAAATCCTTAAATAACTAATCCCTTAAATAATTACATGAAAGACATAGCAAACTTCTTGTTTGAGGTAGGAATCTTATCAAAGACACCTCGAAGCGGATTTCATTTTCTCGGAAGCGGGAATCAATCTGTAGCAGAACATACAAATAGAGTAGTCTTTATCGGTTACACTCTATCAATGCTAGAAAAAGACGTAGATATTCTAAAAGTCCTAAAAATGTGTCTCCTCCACGACCTAGCAGAAGGAAGGGTATCTGACCTAAATTATGTTCACCAAAAATATGCAAAAGTTGAAGAAGAAAAAGCAATAGAAGATTTAGCAAAAACCCTTCCATTCGGAGAAGACCTAGTTGAAGTAACCAAGGAATATGAAGAAAGAAAAACAAAAGAATCAATTATAGCAAAAGACTCCGATAACTTAGAGTGGATAATTTCTCTAAAGGAACAATTTGACACAGGAAATGTAAAAGCAAAAGCATGGATAGACTCTGCAGTAAAAAGACTAAAAACAGAAAACGCAAAAGAGATAGCAAAGCAAATTCTAGAAACAGATTCTGATGAATGGTGGTTCAAAGACAAAGACAGCGAGTGGTGGATTAATAGGAATAAATCTGAATAAATCTGAATAAATCTGAATAAGGATGTCTAATAGCATACCATATAAATTCTTAAATATTCTAAACGCCTAAAATTAGATGGCAAAAAAGCACCGGGGAGTCCATTCCATAATTTTAAATTCAATAAGAATAATTCTAATCTTAGCATTAATTTCTTCCTTTGCGTATGAACGAGTCCTTGTCCAATTCGTCTCAATTATAGCCCTTTTCATAACTTTTATCCCCTGGATACTTCAAGAATACTTCCAAATAAACCTCCCTGCAAGATTGGAAATAATAAGCCTACTGTTCATATACGGGAGTCTATTCATTGGAGAAGTCAGAGGTTTCTACGCAGAATTTTGGTGGTGGGACGTCCTTCTAAATTCAATAGCCTCCATTGCTCTTGGATTCATCGGCCTAAGTATCATGTATGTCCTCTACAAAGAAGGAAAAATAGACACTCACCCTTTCTTCATAATCCTTTTCACATTTTTCTTCACCTTCTCAATGGGTTCACTCTGGGAAATCTTCGAATACTTTTTAGATACAACCTTTGGAACAGGACTTCAACAATTTGGATTAAAAGACACAATGCAGGACATGATAGTCAACGCAATCGGTGCAGCAATAGTCTCTACTATAGGTCTAATATATATAAAAAAAGGAAAGAGATTGTTCATCAGTGACTTTGTCACAGAAATAATAGAAAAAAATCTTTGGATATTTGGAAAAGGAAGAAGGAAAGAAAAACCAGAAAAAGAAGTAAGAGATTTAATCAAAAAAGGAGAATCAGAAAAAATAGAATTCAAATCCAGTTTCAGGGTGAATCTCCATACAAAAGAGTTTGACAAAAGAATGGAGCACGGGATTCTAAAAACAATTGTGGCATTTTTAAACACAAAAGGAGGAAATTTACTTGTGGGAGTAAACGATGGCGGACAAATTCTAGGACTAGAAAACGACGGATTCAAAAACGAGGATAAACTCGGACTTCATTTAACAAACTTAATCAAACACCACATTGGAAATGAATTCCTTCCATTCATAAAATTCGAAATAGTAAATGTGAAAGACAAAAAAGTCCTTAAATTAAAATGCAAGGAAAGTAAAAAAAGAGTCTTTTTAAAAATCGGTCACGAAGAAGAATTCTATGTTAGAAATGGTCCCGCAAGCATAAGACTCGAAGGAAGTTCATTGGTAGATTACATCCAGCATAAGTTCCTAGGCGAGAAATAATTAAAACAATTTCTCCTGTTTCTCTCCATCTATAATTTCTCGAACATTTAAACCAAAAACTTCAAAGATATTCTCAACTGCTGGCAAAATTTGATTATTCAAATAATAATCTATATCGTAATTAGCCTTTTCATTAGGCAAGAAAACCCTATCTCTGATTCTTTTACCTTTCCCATTAACTTCTCCTACATAATATGAAACTAACATCCCTGCAGAGACTTTTATCCCAGCGGCCTCCATTTTTTTGGCAGCAGCAACATGAGGACCTTCCGCAATATAACCTTCAATTGCTCGCCGAAGCTGAGTCCGAATAATCAAATCATTCAAATCAACCTCCCTCTTCTTTAATTTCCAAACCACATTCTTCAACAATTTCAAAGCCGCCTTTTCATTTCCATCTTCCAAAATATCTTCCAAAATCTTACTCTGTAAATTCCTAGTCAAACCACACCAATCTCGCCGAACAGTTTCAAAACCACGAATCTTAGCCTTTCCAGAAGAATCAAGAAGTGCATATTTCTTTTTAGCCCCTCCACCCTTACCACGTTTAGAAACAAAAAGCCCACGAGAATAAAAATCTTCTAGATCCAACTCCATTATCCCAGGAAGTTTACTATTGATATCTTCAAGAAGTTTCAATATCTTTTTTCGATTTTTCCCCTCACTCAAAAATGCAATAGAGTCTGTATCCGAGTAAATTATCTTATGTCCAGCTTTCTCAATTCTTTTAATAGCACTCAAAATATTTTCCTTAGCAAGTCTGGCAGTGGCGGCAGCCGCCTCACGACAATAATATCTCGCCCCAAAATAAGCCTGATAGCCATAACTCGCATTGGCTAATAGTTTGTAAGCATTACTCCGTGCCTTAAGCATCCCGGAGGGCTCATTAGCATATTCTTTCTTATGCTTCTTCCTCTTATCAATTATTTCCCCAAGCATCGTTGGAAAAAATCCTGCCTTCTTAGAAAACCTATCTTTCCTTAAATAAGTAGACTTAGATAAATTATAGGTAACAATCACAGAAGCATACATGCTCGTAAAATCAAACATTGCCAAGTCATCATAAAGTCCAGGCACAGGCTCAAAGACAAAAGCTCCTTCATATTTTCCCTTAGCCCTCCGCTCACCAATTTCCTGACCCAGAGGTCTTTTCTCAGCAATCTCATCGAACCTATCTAAATTATGTAAAATATAATTTTCTACATGGGTAGCCATGCTATCTCTTGTAACGTCAAACAAAGGCTCTTTTACAATTGAGCTAAACTCAAAAATATCTGGCCAAATTTTATGGGCAAGGTCATAAGTCACAACAGCATCCTGTAGATTATAAGAAAAGAAATCCTTCCAATCAGAATCAGTCATTTTAGAAAGTTTAGAAAAATCAAAGTCTTCTTTTTGATCACCTATCAATTCTTTTGCCACCTCATTCAAAGATAAAGTCTCAGATTGTAAATACTGGGAAAAAACTGAACGAATAAATCTATACAAATCAAGATGCACAATCCCAGAAATCTTCCCAGAAGGAATTCTCCCTCTAGTAAAAGAAGGCCCCTTTCCATCCAATCCAAGAGACAAAGGAATTTTATTGTTTTGTGCAGCCGCCTTCAGGTAAGGTAAATCAAACCCATCTGAAAAATATCCAGTCAAAACATCAGGGTCATATTCATTAACATATTCAACAAATTTCTCAAGCATCTTAGATTCATCCCTAAAAGTCTCAACATAGTTTTGAGCTTTAGAACATTTTTTCCAAGTCAACACTTTCTTAAAATTTTCCCCATATAGAGATATCATCAAAACTTCTCCTTTTCCAATTTCAACTTCCGTAGTCTCAATATCATAAGCTAAAATCTTAGGCTCAAAAACTTTATTCTTTTCCAAACTTTTAATCTTTGAAGCACTAACGCAAACATCCAAATCTATACTATTTGCAAAACCTCCAAAATCCTCCTCTCCAATAATTTCTCCTTCAACAGAATACCATTTCATAGACTCAACACCTCTTTCTTTGATATATTTAGTAACAAGAGAAATATCAAACTCACGACGAGCTAAAATGCCCTTAACTTCTCCAATCTCAGTTGCAATTGCTTGAAGGTCTTTATGATTCGTAACAAAAACCCTAATCGCTTTAACCTTTTTACCAAGATAATTCTTATCCAAAATTTCTGTTTTCAAAACCTCACTAACACGACCAGCTTTCTCAATTCTCACCTTCCTAATATTCTTAACAATCTTTTTAGCATCAGCACCATTTTCTAAAACTAAATAAAAATTGGGTTCATAATCATCTACCACACAAACTTTCTTTCCCTTATCTGTTCGACCAATCATCCGAACATAATTCCTACCTTTAAAATCAAAATAATCATAGTCCAATGGGATAAACTCAAACTTCATAATTTAGTATCTCAAAAAGAGTTTATATTTTTACCCTTTCCCATAAATTTTATTAATACATTAAGGTTAGAATTCACATGAGATGGATATTACATGGAAAGATTCACAAGGCAACTGTAACCGAAGCAGACTTAGATTATATCGGTAGCATTACAATTGACGAAGATTTGATAGATAAAGCAGGATTCTTGCCTGGAGAAAAAGTCTTAGTGGTAGATAACACTAACGGTGCAAGATTAGAAACTTATGTAATCGTAGGAGAAAGAGGTTCTGGAACAATTTGTATGAATGGAGCAGCAGCACATTTAATAAAAAAAGGAGATGAAATTATAATCATAGGTTTTGAACTGAGTGATAAAGAAATAAAACCAAAAAATGTCTTAGTAGATAAAAACAATAGGTTTGTGAAGTATTTGTAAGATTAAGTCACCACTTATAAGAAACAACAAGCAAAAGGTTTATAAAGAATCTACACTTAATTAAAACATGGCACAGAGACAAAGATTCGATTATGTAGTAGAATTCCCAGATATAAGTATGGACGGAGTCCGTATTGGAGATTTAGAATTAATCAGCTCAACAAGTGAGAGAGGAGCAGCATCCATAGCCCTTTTTAAGAAATTTAATGGTGCAAGAAATGGGATAATTGGAAGAACTATGACCCGCTTAGATAATCACTTTGGTGGAGCACAGTCTTATGCAGTAGAAATTCCTGAAGATATTGGGGACGGAAAAGGAGGAACCCTTCAAAAAGATAGCGAAGACTACCAAATTGCACAAGAAGTTTTTTTAGCAACACAATTAGGAGAAGACAGGGGAGATCATGAAACTCCTGAAAGATATCTGCCTGAAGCGAGAAGACTATTGAGATTTTATAGGGATGAAATGGGTATACAAAACCAATAATTTTATCAATCACTTAATCCTCTAATTCTATGGGAGTTCAAATATCAGAAATCATTCCAAGAAAAGAGATTTCTATCCAAGAATTAAAAGGGAAGGTAGTAGCAATAGACGCGTTCAATACTCTTTACCAATTCCTAACAACAATCAGACAGCCAGATGGAACACCTTTAATGGACAACAAAAAAAGAATAACTTCTCATCTATCAGGACTTTTTTACAGAAACATAAATCTCTTACAAGAGGGGATAAAACCAGTTTATGTTTTTGACGGAACACCCCCAGAATTAAAAAAAGCAGAATTGAAAAGAAGAAAAGAAGAAAAGATGAGATTTGAAGAAAAATACGAAAAAGCAAAATCAACAGAAGATTCAAAAGAAATGAAAAAATATGCAGGAAGATTTGTAAAAATTACAGATGAGATAATTCAAGAATCAAAAGACTTAATTGAAGCAATGGGAATCCCAGTAATTCAAGCCCCTGGGGAAGGAGAAGCCGAAGCAGCCCTTTTATCGAGAAACAGGAAAGTATGGGCCGCAGCATCTCAAGACTACGATTCCCTACTTTATGGAACTCCTTTCTTAGTAAGAAACTTAACATTAGCCAGAAGAAAAAAAACGGCATCAGGATTATATATTGATATAAAGCCAGAGATTATAGAATTCCAGCAAGTCCTCAATCAACTTCATATAGACAAAGACCAACTAATATGTTTAGCAATCCTTGTAGGGACCGACTACAATATAGGAGGTGTAAAAGGCCTTGGACAAAAGAGGGCATTAGAAATTGTTCAAAAATTTAGATATCCTGTCCAAATATTTGACCATGTTGAAAAAAGTAATAAGTATGATTTAAATTTTAACTGGAAAGAAATTTTCAAACAATTTCATGAATATGAAACTTCAATAGAAGAGATAGAATTCAAGAAAATGGATGAAGAAAAATTAAGTGAAATTTTACTAGATCACGATTTCTCAAAAAACAGAATTGATTCAGGAATAGAAAAAATAAGGAGGGTAGATGAAGGAAAAAAACAGAAAGGTCTAGGAGAGTTTTTCTAAATTCTTCCAATTAAATAGATAATATAAAAAACATAAAGCAAGACAAAGACAATACCTTCCTTTTTCCAAAGTTCTCGTTTAGGTCCAATAAACATAAAGATAAATAATAAAAGTGTTGCGAAAAACATCAATGCAATATCAAATAATACAAAAGAAGGTATGGCAACAGAATTTATTAAAGGAACAATTCCCATAACTAATAAAATATTAAAAATATTACTCCCGATGACATTTCCAACAGCCAAGTCAGTCTTACCTTTCCGAACAGCATTAATTCCAACAGCCAATTCAGGAAGAGAAGTTCCAAGAGCAATAATTGTAGCAGAAATCAAAAACTCGCCAACACCAAGTTGAGAGGCAATAAAAATCGCCCCATCAACGACCCATCTCCCCCCAAAATAAATTCCTATTAGTCCAAAGAATAATTTTAAAACAATTTCTTTATTTGAATGTTCAAAATGGTCTTCAATCTCTAAACGACTCTTATCTTCACGCATCTTTTGGAAGATATAATATAAAAAAACTCCAAAGAAAGAAAGCAAAATCAAACCATCAGTTTTATTCAGATAAGAAACATCCCCTTCAAGAAAAATTCTTCCAGACAAAACAAACAAAATAAAAGCTGCGAACAAGGCAAAAGGAATCTGCTTCCAAACTGTAGGAATTTTTATACTAACCTTCCCAACGATTGCACTAACTCCCAGAACAAGCAATATATTAGCCATATTACTTCCAATGATATTCCCAAAAACTATTTCAGAAGACCCATTCAATACAGCGATTATGTTTACAACTAATTCCGGAAGCGAGGTTCCAAAAGCAACAACAGTTAACCCAATAATCAAAGTAGAAACTCCAAGATTCTTTGCGAGGGTAGAAGACCCATCAACTATTGCGTCAGCTGACTTCACCAACAAATAAATCCCTATAACAAAGAGTATATACTCTATCACCATAAAACTAATTGTCTCAAGCATATTTAAACTTTAACAAGATTTAAGAAAATAATAAGAAATATAATTAATAATAAGATTTAAATAAAACTTAGATAAGATTTAAATACTATTGCATTCTATAGATAACTATGGTAACAACTATACAATTAGATGAAAAAGTAAAGGGAAGGCTAGAGTCTTTAAAGATTCATCCAAGAGAAACATACAACGAGCTAATTTTAAGAATATTAGAAAGAAACCCATTAGAACATGCAAGCAGAGAGAGCCTAATAGCGACAATAGAAGTAATGTCAGACCCAGAATTGATGAGGGGGATTGCAGGAGCTATAGAAGAAATAAATGAAGGAGATTATGGAACGCCCCTAGAAGATGTAAAGAAGGAATTGGGATTATAATGTATTCTCTATTCTTGAAAAAAGAAGCAAAAGATTTTTTAAAAAAATTAGATAAAAAACAAAGTAAAAGAATAATTAAAAAAATAGAACTCCTTAAAGAAAACCCCTACCTCGGAATTCCATTAATGGGAAACTTCAAAGGTCTTCGAAAACTAAGGATAGGAGATTATAGAACAATGTATAAAATAATAGATGAAAAATTAATAGTAGTCATAATTAAATTTGGTCATAGAAAAAATATTTACAAATGATAATAGGACTCTTCCTCGGCGCAAGTCTAGCAACATTCATAGCTTCTCTAAGCCTAATAACAATGGGACTAACAAACACCCTCCAAGAAAACTTCATAACTGGAGCAGTAATAGGCCCCGAAGTTGTCACATCTTATGCCACAATCACTCTTATAGTCTCCCTTATACTAATCTTAATATTCACTTTGATTCTAAGAAAAAGAAGCAAGAGATTTGTGAGCGGTTAGCTAATTTCCAAATCTCTTTTTAGTAGCATCATCACCATAACGCCTAGCATACCTGTCAACAGAATCCTTCTTAACAAATCTCCCTCTTCTACTATTAGTTCCACCACGCCTCATTTTAGGTTTGTAATGTGAACTTTTCTTACTCTCTTCTTTTAATCCTTTCTCAATTCCTTCTACTTCTGCATGAAGAATCGCTCTATCTTTCCCAGTATTTAACTTATCAGACTCTTCCCTCATAGCATCTGCTTTATCACCAAGACCCCTCATAATTATAGAATAAATAACTGCAAAAAGTCCGGCAACAAACAATACTGTAACACCAATCCACCATTGCGTCGCAAGTGACTCCATCCAAAGAACTAAATCTTCTCCAAATCCTTGCATCGCTAAACTAGCAATAATCGCAGATACAAATAATGAGCCCAAAATATTTACATTAAAAATTTCACTTGCAGGCATAACAAGGAGTTCAATTAACAAAATCCAAACAATAAAAGAAAAAATAAAAATCCAAGAAAGGGTCAGCTCAGCCCCCCAAAGAGCTTTTGTAATGGGACCAACATAAGTATTAATTTTCTCAATTCTCTCTTCAGCCTTCGTCCGACTTTCATTAAATTTTTCTAAATCGAATTCTCCAGTATCTTCATCTATAGGGATTTT
>CAYMMZ010000019.1:12939-15838 GCA_964391715.1 Candidatus Woesearchaeota archaeon
CTTTTCATCCTCATGAAAAACAGACACCAATATTCTTTATAAACATTTCGTCAAAAGACCATTAACAGCGAGTAATAAATCCTCTAACAAATCTTTTTAAACTTCAAAACTCTCAATTAACTATGAAGAAAAATTGGGGTGTGAATTTAGGTCTTTTAAGTATCTCTACATTATTATCCATAAACCTAGTAAGTGCAGGACCAGTTGATGGACTAAGGCAACTCTTAGAAGGCACTGGAAGTGTAATCACAGTCCTAATCCAATTCATTGCAGATACAATTTTCCGTATAAACTCCTTTGACGAGTTCTTATTTGCTAAATTACTTTTCTTTGTAATTATTTTCCTAGTAACTTATGAGGTAATTCAGAAAAATAGTTTAATCTCAACGAATAAAAAAATAAATAAAATAATAGCAACTACAATTTCAATTCTTGCAATAAGGTATATGCCTGACAATGAATTTGTAAATGGGATTTTAATCCCCTATACCACTCTCGGAACCGCACTTACGACCCTTCTTCCATTTGCAGTGTACTTCCTATTTGTGTTTAATTCCATTAAAGGACAGATATTTAGAAGAGTAGCCTGGGTCATCTATCTCACAATATTCTTAGGTATCTGGACAATGAGGGCAGATGAAATTGGAGACACCATAGGACTAATTTATGGAATCGCAGCAATTGCCATAGCCGCATCAATAGTCTTTGATAGGCAAATTTCAAAGATATGGGGCCTTCGAGAAATCAATAGATTTTTAACAGGTGCAGATCAAAAAAGAATCACAGACCTTCAAGCAGAGTACATAAGACTAGAGCCTTTAGAGGATACAGATAGAAGTGGAAATCCAACCCATGCAGGAATAAGAAAACAAAGAATCAGAGACTTATTAAAGAAACTAGGGGCTAGAGAGCCAATCTAAAAAATCTCAAAAAAAAATCTCAATTATTTCCAATTATTTCCAAATCCCAAAAATCACTTCTCTCTTCTATATCCTACAATCCGCCTTTTCTTTCCAACACCTTCATAAATTGGAACTTCCGATTTATCTTGTTTCGCCTTCTTTGAAGTCCCCTCCTTCATAGCAAGGGCAACACCTACAATTACAAAAACTAATCCAATAACATTAATAACTCCAGAACTAAGCCCGTTAAGAATCGGAACTTTCGAGCTAAAATCTCCAAAACCAAGAGCCATAAATAAAAGCCCAACAACAGAGACTACATAACCCACCACTTTTTTCATAAAAGATTAAGTAATTAATTATTTATAAAACCTACGAATCAAGATTTTTCAATCATTTTCTTCTTCTGCTCAAGAACTTTACCTAAATTATCTATTTCATGAACATAATATTCTTCCAATTCGACAAGCCCCTTTTTTTGAGCATTTTCCAATTTCTCTTCATGAATCTTAATTTGCTTTTTTATAGACACAATGCCTTTAGCTAGCCGCTTCTTCCTATTTACCATACTTCTTCACTTCCCCTTTTAATGTTTTTATTAAAAACAAAACATCTTCAGTTAAAACTCGCTCCACAAATCTTTCCTCATCCCTTACTTTTTTATAGATAGTAAATAGTTCATTTACACTCCTAACACCTTTTTCTTTTTCTAACCATTTTATAAAATCTTTAGTAAAATATTTTTTCCCACTAAGAAGACCTTTAATGATATAAACACCCCTCAACCTTAAAAATAGTGTATAAATAATCTGTGCTGGTTGCCATTTTTCATCATCAAGACTAATAATTTCAGAACTTATCTTCAACAATCTTTTAGTCTCTTCAAAAAAGTGAGAAAACGAAGCCTTTGGAATCTTTTTCCTCAATAATTCCTCTAATAAACCTTCATTTAAAATAACGCGTGCCTCAACTAGCCGAGGATATAAAATTATTGGCATCTCAATCAAGGTCTTTATAACCTTTTCAAGAGGGTAGATAAAAATATGAAACTTCCCAACTTTAATTTCTTTCTCAATATCCTTAGAAATCGCAATAATATCGATATCAGATTCTTTAGTTTCTTCCCCACGGGCATAACTTCCAACAAGGTATATTCCCTGTAGGGAAGCCATGTAAGGTTTGAGAATCTCAAATATTTCCTTTTCAATATCTAAGGGTCTTTCAATAATCTCTACCTTAGCAAATCCTCCCAAAAGCTCTCGAGGTAGAACCACGCCTGCACTATTTCCAACCTTCACAATCGGCTTCTCAATTATTTGTTCCATGTTATAACAATGTTATAACTCTTTATAAATCCTCCCATTTCCTTTAATCTCAATCATATAAAAACATATAAACTAAAAATCTCTCAAAAAAATATGAATAAATTATTACAAATTTTAATAGGGCTCATTGTCTTTATAGTTCCAATCTACGCTTGGGTAGTCAATTACGCAGGATTTGGAACAGCAGCAACAGAGCTTCTCAAAGGTGCTATACTTTTAGGGGCATTATTTATTGGAATGATAGTTCTTTTAACAGGATTCTTAGGTCTAAAAGAAGATTAATCCAACCAAAAGATAAACATAAATAATCCTTAGTCGAACAACTAACCTAAACTATTTATATTTTTCCAACCTTTAAGCCCAACTAATCGTCAAAACCAAAAACGTATTACTAAATTCCTTGACCCTGCACAAAACACTCTAACAAAGTCAAGTGTTAAGCCCTTCCCAAAAAATTAACTAAAAACTCCAATCAAAATCCCCTCAATAATCCCTGCAATAAGTAAGAGTGGCAAAACTACAAAAACAAAGAATCTGAAACCTTCTCTAAGATTATATCTGAATTTCTGGTCCCTCCTAAATAAATCTGTCCCTATTTTAAACCCAATTCCAATAGACAAAATAATAGCCGGCAACTCAAAAATTCCATGAGGCAAAAGTTTCCATAATATA